>NZ_JBNUPG010000008.1:0-71175 GCF_050409545.1 Facklamia sp. P12932
GGACCTTTGGTCTTGTGAGAGTAGGACGTTGCCACGCGTGTCATATCAAAGTTATTCCGCCATAGCTCAGCTGGCAGAGCGCATGACTGTTAATCATGATGTCGTAGGTTCGAGCCCTACTGGCGGAGTCTTTTTTTTTATAGATTTCTTTTTGCCGCCTTAGCTCAGCAGGTAGAGCGCTTCCATGGTAAGGAAGAGGTCGCCGGTTCAATCCCGGCAGGTGGCTTTTATAAAATAAATAAACAATTTTAAGTTTTATTACGAAGAATTTCTCTTTAACTTCTTCTAATAAAGCTTTTTCTTTTCTTCAATTTATTTTTGAAGAAAGATTTCCCTGTAATACTAGTTAAGTTATAATTTCAAAACTTATATCCACTCACTGTCTTTAAATTTTCATTATTCTTGCTATAATTTCTATTATTTTAACTTGATAATAAAGTAATAAACCTCTAAACTATAGAATGTTGTTAAATAACTTTAAAGGAGTTAAAGAATGAGAGAAAATATTGTAAATGAGTCACAGTTTGTTAAGATCATTGAGTCTTCTGTAAATAAGAAGGTTGGATTGTTCGAACAGAGTAAAGCGCGTTATTTTGTACGTTCTATGTATGCAGGAGCTATGTTAGTATTAGCTACAGCTATTGGCGTTTATGCTGCGGATTATATTAATGTTGGAGCTCCTCATATTGGCAAGTTTGTTTATTCAATCCTATTTGCTTTTGGTCTTTTATTTATTTTATTCCTACATCAAGAATTAGTTACTTCAAATATGATGTATTTAACGGCAGGTACTTATCACAAGTTTATAAGTCCTAACAAGACCGTTCAGATTCTTCTATTTTGTACCCTTGGTAATCTAGTTGGAGCTTTTGTAGCGGCCTTTATCGTTGCCCAAACAGGCGCTTTCAGTCAATTGACTGCTGAAAGCTTTATTGTTACTACTGTAAATGGAAAGTTAGGTAAAGATTTAGCTTTGATCTTCATCGAAGGGATTTTAGCCAACACCTTTGTAAACATAGCAATTGTTGGTTATTTATTGGCCAAAGAAGAAATTGCTAAGATAGTTATTGTTTTCGGCGCTATCTTCATGTTTGTGTTTTTAGGTTATGAACATGTGGTGGCTAACTTTGGATCATTTAGTTTAGTTGCTTTTAGTAATTATCAAGCAGAAGCTCTTCAGTTAGTGCCTGTTCTTTTAGCTTGGACTGTTGCTTGGGTTGCAAACTTTATTGGTGGCGGACTTGTTATTGGTCTCGTCTATGCATGGTTAAATGATGCTGGACTGGCACTTCATGATTAAAAAAATTAAGAAACCCTTGCAGCTTACATTAGCCACAAGGGTTATTTTTTATTTGTTAGGCAGAATGGTTAGTTCTTTATTCGCTAAGTTGATGACTTCACAGCCTGTTTCTGTAACGACAACTAGGTCTTCTATGCGTACGCCCATTTCACCTGGAAGATAGATACCGGGCTCAATTGAAAAAACATTTCCCACTTCTACTTTATTATGATTATGTTGGCTAACATCCCCATATTCATGGACGTCTCTACCAATAAAATGTCCGGTGCGGTGAGTGAAGTATTCACCATAGCCCGCATCTTCGATGATTTTTCTTGCGGTTAAGTCAATGGATGCAAATGACACCCCTGGTTTTACCTGTTTGATAGCCTCTTCGTTCGCTTTTAAAACAGTTTGATAGATTTCTTTATGCTTATCGGACACTTCGCCAAAAAAGACAGTTCGAGTCATATCTGAACAATATCCTTTATAACTTGATCCAATATCAATGATGATACTTTGTCCCACTTGAGGTAAACTATCATCGGTACTATGATGGGGGTCAGCACCATGGGGTCCATAGGCAATAATCGGTTCAAATGAAAAGCCGTCGCATTCGTACTCTTTATATAATGAAGCTAGTTGTTCTTTTATTTCATTTTCACTAGTGGTTGCATCTATCTTTTTAATCAGTGCTTGCATGACTTGATCGTTCCGATGTGATGCTTCTCGCATGATATCAATTTCTTCTTTTGATTTGATAGCACGAATTTTATCCACTAAGGGACTTCCATTTACATATTCAGCATTAGGATGTTGTTTCATCAAGTTAATTAAAAAATGACTTGGCCAGTTTTTATCAATACCGATATTACCAGCCTCTAAACCTTCAGCTAATTCTCTAATAATGGGTTCTCCATCATTATAATATTTAATAGCTAGATTATCTTTTTCCTTAAAAGTAGGGAATAATTGGTTAAGAATCAGTTGCATTTGTCCATTACGCTTAATTGATAATAATAAAAGTCTTTCACCAGGATCTGTATGGTATCCTACTAAATAATCAATTGTAGAGGGGTCAGATATTAAAAATTGTGAGATATTTTTTTTCTGCATAGCGTCTAGTAGTTTTTTTGTAGCTAATTTGTTCATATTTTTCCTCCTACTTGGTAACTTCTACATAAACTATTATAATAGAAGAAAATGGTTATTGTAATGATTGGAGGTAAAAAATGCAAAAGATATTTATTAGAATGATAAGATTCTACCAAAAATACATCTCCCCCTTAACGCCTCCTTCGTGTCGCTATTCACCAACTTGTTCAAGTTATACCATTCAAGCGATTGAGCGGTTTGGAGCACTTAAAGGTTCTTTAATGGGTTTAGCACGTATTTTAAGATGTCACCCTTTCCGTGAAGGAGGATTAGATCCTATACCGGATCATTTTACTTTAAGAAGGCAGCGGGTCAATAAATAAATTTTACCATGGGTTAATGAGACTATGGTAAAATAGTAATTAAGTTGAAAGTAGGTGAAAGGATGCTAGAGTGGCTCAATCAGTTCCTAGGCAACCATCCATTTGTGAGTTTACTGGATATTTTCATTGTCTGGTTCATTATTTATCGATTAATAGGCTATGCTAAACAATCTCGGGCAATGAATCTTTTGCAAGGAATAGGCTTAATTATTTTTGCCAAATTTGTAAGTCAAGGAATTGGTTTACAAACAATCGATTGGCTATTGGGGCAAGTTATTTCATGGGGAGTAGTCGCCCTTATTATTTTATTCCAAGCTGAATTGCGAAAAGCGTTAGAAAGTTTAGGGAAAATCCTTTTTAGAAATAGACAATCTTCAAGAAATCCGAGTGAAGAGTTAATTGAGGATTTAAAAAAATCCTTACTCTATATGTCAAAGCGTAAAATTGGAGCGCTCATTTCTATTGAAGGTGAAGATTCTTTAGAAGAATATATTAGTACTGGGACAACATTAGATTCTGAAATTTCTAGTCAATTATTAATCAATATCTTTATTCCCAACACGCCTTTGCATGATGGAGCAGTCATTATCAATGACTTTAGAATTGCGTCTGCCTCTTGTTATTTACCGCTTTCGGAAAGTAAATTAATTCCTAAGGAATTAGGAACAAGGCACCGGGCGGCAATTGGACTGGGAGAGAAAACAGATGCTTTGACATTAATAGTATCCGAAGAAACGGGCGCAATTAGTATTGTAAAGAATGATTTTTTACATCGTGATCTAGATAAAGAAGAACTACATGATTTGCTTAACAAATATCTTTATACAGAGATAGAAAAAAAAGACTCAAAAAGTCAAGATTCTAATATGTTTAAAACCCTCTTTAACAGGATGCGCTCAAGTAAAGGAGGCAAAAATAATGAATAAGATATTTGAAAAAAACTGGGCTGTGGGAATTATTTCATTAATTTTTGCTCTATTTATTTATACTTTTGTTACTAACGAAAACAATGCCCGTAATGCAGCCGTGAATTCTCAATTAGCTTCTAGTTTTAATACATCGGAGACTTTGTATAATGTGCCATTATATTTAGGCGATCATCCCGATGATATTTACGTTAGTGATCTTAAAGAAAGTGTGACCGTTCGTCTTGACGGCCCTAAAAATATTTTGAACCAAGTGACACGCGAAAACATTATGGTTCAAACTGATAAAATTTCTAAAGGTCAAATTGGTGATCAAGAACTATTATTATTAATAGACGGTTTACCTGATGAAATCACTTATACCATCTCGCCTTCTAAAGTAAAAGTAGAGGTCCAACAGCGTAAAGTCGTGACGGTTGCTGTTGAAGTTTCACTTGATGATCTTCAATTAGAATCAGATTTTAAGGTAGAGTCTGTTAATATTGATCCAAAAGAAGTTAAATTAGTAGGCAGTCAAAGAGCCATTAATGCCATTGATTTTGTGGGCATTAGTATTCGCTCTAACCAACCGGTTGCAGAATCCTTTGCAGGTAATTATCGCTTACAAATTTTAGACAAAGATGGAAAGCCTCTCGATGTGAACTCAGAAACAATGGATATTAAAGCACAAGTGAACATTGTCCAAAACTCGAAAGAATTTCCTTTGAAAATTACTGCTATAGGAGAAGATAATACAAAAAATAATTATCGTTATTCCATTGTTGGTCAAGATAAAGTCACATTATTTGGTAGTCAGAAAATCCTTAATCCGATTAAAGAAGTAGAACTTGTTGTAGATGTTTCCGAACAGACAGAATCAGGTCAAGTTATAGGGTTACTGAATTTACCGAGTGGTATTTCGAGCGCGAGTATCAATGAGGCTAAAGTAGAAGTTATAATCGAGCCAGTGAAATTAAGTCAATAGTAACGTAATGAAAAGATTTAAGAAAGCTCACTTATAAGATTTAAAAAGGAGAAGAAAATGGGAAAATTTTTTGGAACGGATGGTGTTAGAGGAGTTGCTAATCAGGAATTAAGTCCAGAACTAGCATTCAAATTAGGTCGATATGGAGGATATGTTCTTTTACAGCACGCTGAATCTGTTGAAACACCAAGAGTCTTAGTTGCAAGAGATACACGTGTTTCTGGACAAATGCTAGAAGCTGCTTTAACCGCAGGTCTTTTGTCAGTTGGGATTGAAGTGATGCAATTGGGTATTGTACCCACTCCAGCCGTAGCCTATTTAACTAAAACGCAAAATGCTGTAGCGGGGATCATGATTTCTGCTTCACATAATCCTGCAGAAGATAATGGGATTAAATTTTTCGGTACCGATGGTTTTAAATTATCTGATCAGCAAGAAGAAGAAATAGAAGAACTACTAGATTCAGAAGAAGATAATTTGCCTCGACCAGCCGCTGAAGGCTTAGGCTTAATAGACGAATTCCATGAAGGAACTATAAAATACCTGAACTTTTTACAATCAACTATTTCAGTTGAATTAAGTGGATTGAGTGTCGCTATTGATGCGGCAAATGGAGCCACTTCACCCTTAATCAATCAATTATTTGCTGATTTAGACACTGATTTTTACACCATGGGTGATCGACCTAATGGGATAAACATTAATGATCAGGTTGGATCAACTCATCCAAAAGCTTTGCAAGAGCTAGTTAAGGAAAAAGAAGTGGATCTAGGATTAGCCTTTGACGGTGATGGAGATCGTTTAATTGCAGTTGATGAAAAGGGAAATCTAGTTGATGGAGATAAGATACTCTTTATTTGTGGAAATCATCTGAAGCAAAAAGGACGATTAAATGATAATACGATTGTCTCAACGGTTATGAGTAATATAGGTTTCCATAAAGCTTTAGAAGCCAATGAAATGGTTGCAATAAAAACGAATGTTGGAGATCGCTATGTTGTAGAAGCTATGCGTGAAGGTGGTTATACCTTAGGTGGTGAACAATCTGGACATATCGTCTTCTTAAATTTAAACACAACAGGAGACGGTCTATTAACAGCCGTACAATTAATGGCTGTTATGAGTGAAACGGGGAAGAAACTATCGGAATTAGCAGAAGAGGTCATCATCTATCCGCAAAAGTTAGTCAATGTTCGAGTTAGAGATAAACATACTGTTTTAGAAGAAGCAAAAGTTCAACAAGTCATTGAATCGGTTGAAAAAGAAATGGCCGGTGAAGGAAGAATTTTAGTTCGCCCAAGTGGAACGGAACCATTACTGCGAGTAATGGCCGAAGCTCCGACCGACGAATTAGTGGATAAGTATGTGCATAAAATTGCAGATGTTATTCGCCAAGTTAGAGGGATTGAATAAAATAAGCGCTTCATGAAATAGAATTTTCATGGAGCGCTTTGTTTTATTAAGCTAAACTAGAAAACTTTCGTCGATAAGCTGAAGGGGTCATATGATTACTTTCCTTAAATGTTTTTGAAAAGTGTGAAGGAGAATGAAAGCCAACTATATCAGAAATTTTTGAAATCGTAATAGACGTTTGAGCTAACAGTTTTTCTGCTTCAGACAGTCGCACATGAATTAAATAATCAATGGGAGAAAGTCCTGTTTGTTGTTTAAACAGTCTAATCATATAGTATTTATTGATATCAACAATATCAGAAAGCTGTTCAAGAGTTACTTTTTCAGAAAAATGTTCACGAATATAGTTTTTGATTATTTCGATTTCTTGGTGACGCACTTGAATAGAGGAGTCTTTAATGGACAGTTCATGGTGCCTCAGCACATGAACCATGACACACTCAATTAGTTTTCTTAAAACAAGTTCAGACCCTCTAAAGGGTTGTTTATATTCGATAAGGGCAAGATCTAAGTAATTTTTAATGGTCTGCGATTGATCGCAAACGATAAAAATATTATCCATTGATTCAATTTCAGCAGATGAAGTAAACAAAATTCCGGAAATTTCAACACGAAACCATTCTAATTTACGGATTGGTTGGATTTCAATCGAATGGTTAGGATTTAGGATGATGATATCACGTTTCTTAAAACCACCTATTTTCTCTTCAGAGATGAAATCAGCTGCCCCTTTATGAACATAAATTAAAACCAATTTATCTGAAGATTGGACTGTGAAACTTTGACTGGATGTGATTTTTTCGGATTGAATACTGTCTAGTTTAACAGAAGCTGAATTAATATTAGAAATATACATAGCGACCCTCCTTATTTTATATCTTCCCTACAATATATCATTTTAACAATATTATACACTAATTTTATTCCGATTGGTATAGTTAGAGTATTAAAAATTTTATATGATATTTTATTAATAAAAAGAAGCTTAACCATATAAGATTAAGCTTTGTGATATAAATTTTTTTAAACTTAATGAGAAATCATTTGAAAAGCTTATTAAAACAATAAGAAAATCTTATATAATCAAAAAAATGGAATAGATGGACAATAAGAGTTATTTAAAATAGAAATAAGATACTAATAAAATCCTTTAAAATCAACTGTTAAAAGAAAAAATATTCTTTTATTTAGTAGCGCTTCAAGGATTATGGAGTCGTTTTATTTTGCATAAAATACTCTGCATAAAGATTGAGCCAGCGAATAATTTTATGATCAAATAATGTCAAGATGTCTGCATCGGGAATAATTAATAGATGGCGAATTAGAAAGGCCCCTTGATAATAGATTGATTGAATAAAATCGGAATTTTCATAAAGGGTGGTGGCGAATTCAGTGAGAATATACGCCAATGGGACGGTATCTTTTTTAATAACTGTTAATTTACCAGCTTCGAAGGCCACTTCTTTAGAAGTGGTAGTTTGCTCGGACAGCTCAGAGGTTTCGGATTTTTCCTGAGTTGTCGTTATTTTTTCTTGACTACGATTATCATTATCTTCTTGATCGTTAGTGACGGTTGTTAATTGATTGCTTGTGATTGTTGACTCATCTTTACTAGCTTGACGACTTGTTTGAGTACTTTCATTCGGATCGAAAGTAATCGGTGGAGTAGGAGCAATCACTTCCTGGGTGGTAGTTGTTGATTCATCCTCGGGTTTTTCAACGCTGGTGGTTTGTTTGTTGCTTGGGTTTTTAACGGGATTAGTCTCAACTGGACTGGATAGCCTGTGGAAGCCTGAAGCTTGCGTTTCAATATAGGGAGATTTGATGCTGATGATAAAAAAACACATCAACATTATAAAGCATAGAATAGTCTTTGAATGGTTTAATTTTAGCTTGTTTTTCTCACACACTTTTATGCTCTCCTCCCTAATGATTTGTTAATACTAGTTTATCATTAATTATTTAATTTATGTGGTTTGTTACCTGAATGTTGCCAGCTTGAGAAGAATGTCATTTAATGTTGCTTTGTTAAATATATATTTAATGATAAACTATTTAAAAGAAAAAAGCCTAATACTTAAGGAGGATTTATTATGAGAGTTGAAATCTATAACAGTTCAGAAGAGGCATCATTAAGAGCTTTAGAAATATTCAAGCTTAGTCAGCAAGAGGGGGCTGATGTATATGGTATGGCGACTGGATCGACCCCGGAAAGATTATATGAGCTTTTAAGTCAGTCGGATATGGACTTCAGTCAGGCTGTTGCAATTAATTTGGATGAATACGTTGGATTAGATGACGAGAATCCTCAAAGTTATGCTTTCTATATGAATGACCATCTCTTCAAAAACAAACCCTTTAAAGGCTCTTTTATTCCGAATGGACAGGCTAAAGATATCGATGCTGAGTTAGCTCGATACGATCAAGTAATTAAAGACAATCCGGTTGATTTGCAACTATTAGGCTTGGGTTCGAATGGCCACATAGGGTTTAACGAACCTGGGTCCGATTTAGAAGCTGGCACATCCCTAGTGAGTCTGACGCAATCTACAATTGATGATAATCAACGTTTTTTTGGTTCTAAAGAAGAAACGCCTACCAAAGCAATTACGATGGGTGTGGGAGCTATTATAAAAGCTAAAAAAATAATAATTATGGCCTTTGGTAGTCAAAAGGCTCAAGCTGTACGAGGTATGATTGAAGGCCCTATTACATCAGACTTACCGGCTAGTGTTTTACAAAAGCATCGGAATGTTTACGTACTCTTAGATAGAGAAGCGGCATCCTCATTGACTCGTTAAAGTCTAAGAATAAATAATGGTGCTTCATCTTCGCTGATATTAAGGTGTTAAAGATAATAGCTTTATATTCACTCTTTTATTGCAATCGCTTATAATAGATTTATATGAAAGGATGTGCTAAGGATATGTTTATGTATATTTTGTTAGGTGTAATAGGTATAATAGCTCTTTTTTGGGTAGGTGTTTATAACAATTTAATTAAAGCTCGTAACGGGGTAGAAGGTTCTTTTAGTCAAATTGACGTTCAACTTCAAAGAAGAAACGATCTGATACCGAATGTGGTTGAAACAGTTAAAGGATATGCTGAGCACGAACGCCAAACACTAGAAAATGTGACCAAAGCGCGTCAGCAGTTAGTTAATCTACCTGCTGATGCAAGTCCAGAAATGATCAATAGTAAATCTAACAGCTTAACTTCAGCATTATCACGTTTGCTTGTCGTAGCGGAACAATATCCTGATCTAAAAGCGAACGCTAATTTTCAAGAATTACAAAGATCACTTGAAGATACAGAAAACAAGATTGCAGTTTCTCGCCAACTTTATAATTCAAGTGTACAAACCTATAATGAGAAGGTTCAAGTTTTTCCTAACAATGTGGTAGCGGGAGTCCATGGATTTGGCGAGAAAACTTATTTAGAAGCTCCAGAAGCTGCTCGTCAAGCACCTCAAGTCTCTTTTGACTAATAATTTTATGCCTTCTTTAAAATTAGGCTTTGCATTGGAAATCAAAGAGAGTAGAATGTGAGTTACCGATCTTTAAAAGAAAGGAGGTAGAGAATGAATCGGATTAATCTTTATGTGCATTATGATGCCGTTACTAATTATTTTATGACGCGAGGAATAAGCCTAAAAATAATGGATTTCAATCGTCAATATTTACCACAAAATATTATTTTAGCGAATGCACCGGAAGAATTCGGTCGTTTTGACGTTCAAACGGATTTTAAAATTCTACGCAATCAGACAGAAGTTTTAGACTATTTTGAACTTTGTCAAAAAGAAGGGCGTCGAATGTCTAATTGGATTGATTTCGATAGTATGGAATTGATGCACCAATTAACCCCCGTTGAAATTTCAGAACTACTCTACCTTTTTCACGCTAATAAAGCCTTGAGATCACCTTTCTTTTATAAGTTGCAAAATAACTATGTTTATTTAACCATGTCAAATGGCCTAAATAAAACATATTATCGGCATATGTCTCACTTTTATGGGCGCTTTGCTCGGGCTCTAAGTGAACATCTGTCTAACATAATCAATGAAAATGTTGGGTGGTTTACAAGACGGAAAAAAGTAATAGCACCAATGCCCGTTAGACTAGTAGAGGAATTAAGCCCCCTATTTATGAATGGGTTAAAAATTGATTTAAAACAAGCCATTAAAGAAAATGATACTTGGAGTATCCCTCTATATATAATTGAGGATGAATTAACTTATTTAACACGTAATTTCGATCGTAAAGATGCTGTTGGACAGATAATTTACCAAGAATCAACCAGTCAATGGCGCATCGAAGACTTAAGCCAACAGTTGGAAGACAAGACGGAGGGAACTCAATGAAAATAATATTACTATATGGTGGGCAAAGTGCTGAGCATGAGATCTCTATTATTTCAGCTCATAATATTTCGCAAGCAATTATGTACAATTTATATACAGTGCAGCCGATTTATATCACCAAAGATGGGCAATGGATTCAAGGGCCGGAAATGAATGAACCTTCTTTAGGTGATCAGCAATTAATATTTAATGAATCCGATCATGCAAAGTGGTCAACCACAAACACACCTTCAAAAGGAGTGGTTATAAAACCGGGAGAGATTCAAGAGGAGGATGCCATAGTCTTTCCTGTTTTACACGGTCCTAATGGTGAAGATGGCACTATTCAAGGCTTTGTAGAAGTTTTAGATATGCCATATGTTGGAGCAGGGATTACCGCTTCAGCAAATGGTATGGATAAAATCATTTCTAAATCTTTATTTACCCAAGCAGGCATTCCTCAAGTTCCCTATGTTTCCTTTGATGATGTAGAGTGGAAAAATCAGCAAGAAAACTTAATTATTAAAGCTGAAGGAACATTACTGTACCCAATGTTTGTCAAGCCAGCTAATATGGGATCGAGTGTTGGGATTTCTAAGGCTCAAGATAAATATCAGCTAATTGAAGCAGTTAATGAAGCTTTGAAGTATGACCGTCGCATTGTGGTTGAGCAAGGAATTAGTGCTGATGAGTGTGAAGTAGCCATTTTAGGTAATGAAGATATTCACGTGTCTTGTGTGGGACGATTGGTAAAAACCCAAGATTTCTACGATTATTCCGAAAAATATATTAATAATACGGTTGAAATGGAAATTCCAGCTGATTTACCTGAAAGTCTATCTGAAGAAATTCAAAACTATGCGAAAAAAGCTTATCGGGTGATTGATGGTTCTGGATTAGCAAGGGCCGACTTTTTTGTCACTGCTAACCATGATATTTACATTAATGAGCTAAATACCATGCCAGGATTCACCCAATACTCGATGTATCCAAGTCTTTGGAAAGCAACAGGCTTAGAATATCGGGACTTAATTGAAGAACTCATTCAATTAGGGTTGAGCCGACATAAAACAAAGTCTCAAATGAAAAGTTATAAAAGTTAGGGAGCGAGTCTTTGAAAGCAATTCAAATTAACGAAATCATCAAGACTTTAAAACTAAATCCGTTTAATTATCAGCCAGTCTTAGGTCAAGAAATTACCAGTGTAGAGTTTGACTCACGTAAGGTCAAAAAGGCTAGTCTTTTTGTCCCATTAGTAGGGGGTACTACGGATGGTCATGACTATATTCAAAATGCAATAGATAATGGTGCCATCGCTTGTTTTTGGTCACGTCCTATAGAAGAAGCACCCTCTGAACAATTAATTGTTATCAAGGTTGAAGATACATTAGCGGCCTTTCATCAATTAGCAAATTATTATCGTCATCTTATTCAGCCTATTGTGATAGGTATCACAGGGAGTAATGGTAAAACAACTGCTAAAGACATGACAGCCATGAGTTTAACTTCAAAATATAGTGTCCATAAAACCCAAGGGAATTATAATAACGAAATTGGTATGCCTTATACACTATTGCAAATGCCTGAAGATACGCAGGTATGTGTCTTAGAGATGGGGATGAGTGACTTTGGAGAAATTAGTCGATTAAGTAAAATCGCTGAGCCTGATATTGCTGTAGTGACTATTATCGGAGAGAGCCACTTAGAATTTTTAGGGAGTCGGCAAGGCATTACACAAGCAAAATTAGAAATATTAGATGGTCTCACTTCCAATGGTATTTTCTTATACCCTGGCAATGAGCCTTTAATTGAAGCAGAGTTGCAAAAAAAACAGGTTAAAATTAAAAGTTACTGCTTTGGTTTTGAAAAAAGTGACGATTTTTATGCTTACGCTATTAATCAAGAATATAATAAAACTTTTTTCCGCACGAATATTGATGAAAATGTGTTATGTTCGATCCCAATCATTGGAGCCTATAATGTTACTAATGCTTTAATTGCTCTAAGCATTGCTAAACTATTAGAAGTTCCTACCGAACAAGCTATTTTCCAATTATCACAATTTAAACTGACAGCCAATCGGGTACAATGGTTAACCACTAAAAATGGCGCTAGACTTTTAAATGATGCTTACAATGCCAGTCCAACTTCCATGCGAGCTGTTTTAAATACTTTGGCTGATGTTGAAGTAGAAGGTGCGGGCCGTAAAATTGCTGTTTTGGGTGATATTAGGGAGTTAGGAGCCAAAAGTGAAGAATATCATCGTAGTTTAAAAGATTCACTGGACGTAAGCGTGTTAGATAAGGTATACTTGTTTGGCGACCAGATGGCTTATTTATACGATGAATTGCAAAAAACTTTTGCAAAGGAACAGTTGTTTTATGAAAAAGCAGATCATCAACGTTTGATAGACGCTCTTAGTATAGAGACATCAAATGAAGATGTCATCCTAGTTAAGTCTAGCTTCGGTGTTGACTTACTGAGCGTTGTGACGGCGTTAACTGGAATCAAAACACAATGATCAACCATAAGGTTTAAAAACTTTATAAACAGATGATAGTGGGGCTGGGGTAAATACCCAGTCCCTTGTTGAAATTCTTATCAATAGAAGAAAAGGAAGAATTATTTGAAATTTAAAGATTTACAATTAGATGAACGATTAGTTAAAACACTTGATGAGTTAGGTTTTGAAGAGCCAACTCCCATCCAGCAAAAAGCAATACCTGTAGCACTGGAGGGCCGTGACTTAATCGGTCAAGCGCAAACAGGAACAGGAAAAACAGCAGCCTTTGGTCTGCCTTTATTAAATAAACTGGAAACCAACCATGATAATATTCAAAGTTTAGTGGTAGCTCCAACAAGAGAACTCGCTAT
The DNA here is from genome assembly GCF_050409545.1 of Facklamia sp. P12932. Lineage (NCBI taxonomy): Bacteria > Bacillati > Bacillota > Bacilli > Lactobacillales > Aerococcaceae > Facklamia > Facklamia sp. P12932. Next base: position 13,277 of record NZ_JBNUPG010000008.1, read on the forward strand.
CCAAGTTCAGGAAGAGTTATTTCGTTTAGGAAAAGGCGTTCGTTCGCGTATTTATGTGGTCTATGGTGGCTCACCAATCGGTAAGCAAATTGAGCGTATTAAACGTAATAAACCACAAGTTATTGTGGGGACTCCAGGACGACTATTAGACTTAATCAATCGAAAAGTTTTGAAATTAGAGCATGTACAAACTTTGGTTTTAGATGAAGCCGACGAAATGCTAAATATGGGTTTTATTGAAGATATTAAGTCGATTGTTTCTAAAACACCTCAAGCAAGACAAACGTTACTCTTCTCAGCGACTATGCCACCAGCAATTCGAAACTTAGCAGATCAATTTCTTAAATCACCAGCTCATGTACATATTGAAACAAAACATGTAACAGCAGACTTGATTGAGCAATTTTATGCTAAGTGCCGTGACGATGAGAAATTTGATGCCTTATCACGTTTTCTTGACGTTCAAATGCCTAAGCAAGCGATTATCTTCTGTCGGACTAAAAAGCGTGTCGATGAAGTCGGCCGTGGTCTAAACCTAAGAGGTTACAATGCAGAAGTGATCCATGGTGATATTACTCAACAGAAACGGTCTAGCGTGATTAACGCCTTCAAAAAAGGCAATGTAGAACTCTTAGTCGCAACTGATGTTGCCGCCAGAGGATTAGATATTACAGGCGTTACTCACGTCTATAACTATGATATTACGCAAGATCCTGAGTCTTATGTTCACCGTATCGGGCGTACAGGGCGTGCAGGCAATGAAGGTTTGTCATTAACCTTTGTCTTACCGACTGAAATGCCTTATTTAAGAACCATCGAAAAATTAGTCGGTAAACAAATGCAACCGATGAAACCACCAACCATTCAAGAAGCACAACAAGGACAAATCCACCAAATTATCGAACAGATTAATGAGCAATTAGAAGGCGACCAGGTGAATCATAGTCGGCAAAATGCTAAACTACTTTTAGCTAACTATGAAGCGGAAGATTTAGTAGCAGCCCTTTTAGGACAAATTGTTTCAGAAAGCCGTGAAATTGCTGTTTCGATTTCACCGCAAAAACCATTACCAAATGCAGACCGCAAAAAACGGAATAATCGTGACAACTATCGCAAAAAGTCTGGCAAATCAAACCGCAATAAATATTCCGGTGGTAATAAAGGCAACTATTCAAAGTCTAACAAGAAAAATTTTAAGATGAAGAAAAAAGAGCGTTAATATTTGAGGTATTATAATGGAGATAGGAATTGATATTGTAGAAATTGATCGGATTGCTAAGGCCCTAGCTAGACACAAAGCTTTTCCAAATAAAATATTATCAGATCAAGAACTACGAGTATTTGATAAATATTCCTCTCAGCGGCAGCTCATTTATTTGGCTGGCCGCTTTTGTGCTAAAGAGGCTTATGTTAAAGCTATGGGTACAGGGATTGGACACTTGAAGTTTTCTGATATTTCAATTATCAATGACGAGAGAGGACGACCTAAGATTACAGCAGGTCCAATAATAAAACATGCCAAAGTATCGATTAGTCATGGTCAAGATTACGCAACGGCTATGGTTGTAATGGACTGTGATCAGCAAACGATTGACCAAGCCTATCAAAAATTTATAAACAAGTCGTAAGGAGTCAAAAAATGTATCGAGCAAGTGAGCACCGCCCAACGCAAGCAGTCATTAGTTTAGAAAACATTAAACATAATATCAAGCTATACCAAGATAAGAAAGCTTCATATCAACAAATATATGCAGTAGTTAAAGCCAACGCTTATGGACATGGAGCAATTCCAATTGCTAAGGCAGCCATTGAAGCAGGTGTGAATGGATTGTGCGTTGCCACAGTAGATGAAGCCATCCAACTCCGCAAGCTGGGTCTGACTAAAATACCAATTTTAGTAATGGGCTTAACATTACCCTATGGAATAGCCGAGATTTTATATTATGATTTAACGATTACTGTTTCAGATTTAAGCTTTTTTGACCAGTCTTTCCACCAGCTTAAAAAGAATCAGCAAGAGAATCTGTTGAAAGAGAATCCATTAAAATTTCATTTGAAGCTGGATACGGGGATGTCACGAGTGGGGTTAAGGACCAAAGAAGAAGTACTAGCCTTTGTTGAAGGCGTTAAAGCTTATTCGTGGCTAAATTGGCAAGGGGTTTTCACTCATTTTGCAACGGCTGGTGGTGGCCCCTTAAGTTATATTGACTATCAATGGGAGCGTTGGCAAGCTTTAATTTCTTATATTCCTGATTTTGTGTCTTTAAGACACTTTGATAATTCAGCCATGGGACTTTATCCTGCAATTGGCGACCGATCAGATATTATACGCTTAGGTATTTCCATGTATGGTCTCGATAGTAGAGACTGTGTCCCTGAAGATTTAGTGACGGACCAGCAAATTACTGATTATCATTTAGATAAAGAGGGTTTACGCAGTAAAAATTCTACAAATGAACTTAATTTGAAGCCAGCATTTCAATTGTTGTCTGAATTGTCCTATGTGAAGAAAGTTGAAAAAGGAACGCGTATTTCTTATGGAGCAAGCTATGAAAGTCCAGAGGATGAATGGATTGGTACTATTCCGATTGGCTATGCCGATGGTTGGCTTCGCGCTTATGCTAAAATTCCTATTTTGGTAGAAGGATATGCATGCCCTGTTTTAGGTGTGATTAATATGGATCAATTAATGATTCGTTTACCCAAGGAATTCCCTGTGGGAACGGAAGTGACAATAATCGGTCAAGATGGTAAATATTATAATCACCCCTCTTTGTTGGCACATATGGCAGGAACTATTTCCTATGAAATATTATCATGTATTAGTGAAAGAGTTCCTCGAATTTATATATAGGAGGATAATATGTTAGAAGTAGCTATGAAAACAGTGGGTCCTATGCAGGAAAATACTTATGTAGTGATTCATCCCAATCAAGAGGTCATCCTTTTTGATCCGGGTGCAGAAGCGGATAAATTGATTGAATGGATTGATGGTCAAGGCTGGAAACCGAAAGCTATTCTTCAAACCCATTGCCATTTTGATCATATTGGTGGTTTAGACCAATTGAGAGATTATTATCACGTTCCAGTCTATGTACATACATTAGAAGCTGATTTCCTCGGTGATCCAGCCTTAAACTTGTCTACAATGCTTACTCAACCGATTATTCAGCGTAAAGCTGATCATCTTTGGGAAAGTATGGGGGAAGTTTCAATCGCTTCTTTTAAGTTTGAAGTGAAGCATACACCCGGACACAGTCCAGGTCATGTGATTTATCTATTTGATGAGGATGAATTTGTGATATCTGGTGACCTTGTTTTTGCAGGCAGTGTTGGACGTACGGATTTACCGAATGCTAGTCATCAACAATTAATGGAAAGTATTCAACGCGAAATTTTACCTTTGAGTGATAATTATCAGTTGTACCCTGGACATGGCAACCCAACGTTTGTAGCCCAAGAGCGCCAGAACAATCCTTATTTTCCTAAATAATTATAAAATCCCCGTTAACTCTTCTTCGATTAGAGATTAGCGGGGATAAATATTTTAAATGTACCAGAATTCAACCGTGTATTTACGGCGTTGCAAATCTTGAACGAGGTTTTGAAAGGTAAGACGGCTAGTATCTTGGTGGATTTGAAAGAGGATATAGGAACGGTTGTTAAAATCGGTCTTATCAATGGTCATTGAGGAAGAAATATCGCAATAACGGTTAACTAGACGGGCAATCTTAGTGAGATTGCCCTTTTTACCGAGGGCTTCTACTTTTAATATATAGCCTACGACCGGCATATCCCAAGCTTGATTTAAAAAGCTCAGAAAGTTTGTGTGTTCCACAATCCCTAAAAAGGTATGTTCCTTACTTAAGACAGCAACATAGGGTAGGTCTTTTATAGCAAAAAACAATTCCAAAATTGAATGGTGAATACGGATAATTTTGGTGGTGTTTTTTAAAAAGCGGGTCACGGGTAAAGAACTAAGATCAGCGTCAGGATGATGAAATTTATATTGATAAATATGGAAGCGGTAAATGTTACCACGGAAAATGGATTGGCTATCATCTACCACCGGGGCGCAACGAAGATTATTTTTTTCTAATAATTCAATAGCTTCTAGACAAGTGCATGTTTCCGGTAGAGTGAGAAGGGCATTTTTGGGTGTCATTAAGTCTTCAATCATTAGTTTCTCCAATTCTTTACTAATTATTTAGGTAAAAGTTGGCATCTACTCTCCTATTTTATCATAGTAATTAAAATGCGCAATCGTTCTCTCATAGTTTTTTAATAATTTGCTAGTTTCTATCCAGATAAAGTGTTGCTTTTTATATTGAAATTACCTATTATAAAAGTAGTCGAAATTTTTAGATGCATAAAGGAGAAATGAACTTAACTATGGACTCTTCGGAGAATTCACTGATAGCGCAATTAGTCTTAATTTTATGTTTAACCGCAATTAACGCTTTTTTCGCTGCAGCAGAAATTGCTTTTGTTTCAATTAACCAATCGAGAATGAGAACGTTAGCGGAAGAAGAGCAGAACAAAAAAGCACAACGAGTGCTGAGATTAATCGATAATGCAGATGATTTTTTAGCGACCATCCAAGTAGCAATTACTTTGGCAGGTTTCCTTTCATCTGCATCAGCTGCAACAAGTTTTGCAGATTATATAGTAAGATGGATACCATTTTTTCCGGGTGCGAAGTCACTTTCAATAGTGATAGTAACGGTCTTGCTTTCTTATGTGACCTTGGTCTTGGGTGAGCTTTATCCTAAACAAATCGCTTTACAAATGCCTGACAAAGTAGCTATGGCTACTAGCGCCATTGTTGAATGGGTTCAAAAACTATTCACTCCATTTGTTGCCTTATTATCGGTTTCTACTGGCTTTTTAAAGCGGTTAACACCTATTGATTTCAATGCTGATAACGACCAGTTTACCCGTGAAGAAATGGTGGCTATTCTAACCCAAAGCCAACAAGAAGGAACAATCGATTTAGCGGAGTATTCAATGCTTGAAGGAGTCCTGTCGCTTGACTCTAAGCTTGCAAGAGAGGTCATGGTTCCACGGACCGACACACAAATGGTTGATATAGAAGATGAGTACGATGAAATTCTCACAACTATTTTAAATAGTCCTTTTTCACGTTTGCCTATTTATGAAGAAAGTAAAGATAATGTCATTGGTGTGCTCCATGTTAAGCAATTATTAAAAACGGCCAGTCAACAAGGCTTTGATCAGATTGATTTTTTAGAAATTGCTAACGATCCTCTATTTGTCCCTTCTACGGCCTATATTGATGACTTGCTGTTGGAATTCCGTCGAGAAGAGACCCATATGGCTATCTTACGAGATGAGTATGGTGGTGTCGAGGGAATCGTTACTCTTGAAGATTTAATTGAAGAAATAGTAGGTGATATCAATGATGAGTCCGATATTACCGCTTCTGTCGTTCGCAAGATCGATGATATGAATTATTACATTAATGGCGTTATGACCTTAGAAAAGTTCAATCATTATTTTGATGAGCACTTAGACTCAGAGGAAGTAGATACTATCGCTGGTTTGATGATTCAAGTGATTGGCTATGTACCAGATGATGACGAGCGTACATCAGTCAGAATGAATGACTATGTCTTAACGACCAGTAATGTTGAAAATGGAAGAATCCGTGGTATTCAAGTCACTCATGATTCAGCCTATGCTTTAGAAACAGATTATAGTCTCTATGAATTTGAGCACGATAGCGATCGTCGGGATAATGACTATGGTTTAGATACTGAAAAAAAATAAAACAAACGGCAGTGAACGAGTGAGTCAAAAGACCTTCTCGTTCACTCTTTATTTATAAGGAGATGAAAGTATGTTAAATGAAATGATGCATCGACCGGTAGTGATGGAATCCATCGTTCAATTTATGCGAGAGGGTCAATTGCCTTTTGAAGGACAAGTTGCAGAGATAGAAGCCTATGCTAACGAGAGAGGAATACCCGTCATTCCTCATGAAACAGCAAAGTTTATTGATTTTTTATGTGCAAGTCTTCAACCCCAGCGCATTTTAGAAATCGGAACAGCTATTGGTTTTTCTGCTAGTTTAATGGCTCAGCACTTACGAAATGATGGACACTTAACCACCATTGACCGCTACCCTGATATGTATGAAAGGGCAAAAGAAAATTTTGCTAAACAAGGGCTAAATAATCGTATTGAACTTCTTGAAGGAGATGCAGCAGACTTATTGCCCCAGCTAGATGAGGCTTATGATCTTATATTTATGGATTCCGCCAAGGCAAAATATATCGAATTTTTACCTGAGTGTATGCGTCTTTTGCGACTTGGAGGGATCTTGATTATTGACGATGTTTTTCAAGGAGGAACCATTTTACACGACGAAAAAGAGATTCCCAAACGGGTTCGTAAAATTCATCGTAAACTCAATGAGTTGCATCAAGTAGTTTTAACTTCCAAAGAACACCGTTCTTGTTTAATTCCTTTAGGAGATGGTTTGCTAATGATTCGTAAAGAATCAGATAAGATTGATTTTTAAAGCCAAAAACAAAGCAATTAAAAGTGTCGTATTTTGACTATTTACATGATAAAGGTATAATATGCATAGAAGAAAAAAGGAGTCGCAAGCTCTATAATAAACCCTTCCTCGTTAATTTTTTTATGAGAAGGAGATAAGGAGTGAAACAGCGTGAAATTAATTCTTGTTGTGGACGATGAGAAACCAATCTCAGACATCATTACATTTAATTTGAAAAATGAAGGATTTGAAGTAGAGACAGCTTATGATGGTGAAGAAGCTCTTGAAAAGTTTGCTGAAAAATCACCTGATCTCATTTTGTTAGATCTAATGCTCCCTAAAATTGAGGGACTCGAGGTGTGCCGTGAGATTCGAAAAACCAGTTCTGTGCCAATTATTATGTTAACCGCTAAAGACTCTGAAATCGATAAGGTTTTAGGCCTAGAGTTAGGTGCAGATGATTATGTGACAAAACCTTTTTCAAACCGTGAGTTGGTTGCTCGTGTTAAAGCTAATTTACGTCGAAATACTGTAAGAGAAGAAGAACTAGAAGCTGCTCAAAATAATGACATCGAAGTGGGAGACTTGATTATTCATCAAGATGCCTATATTGTTTCAAAAAATGGAGTTGAAATCGAGCTAACTCACCGAGAATTTGAATTGTTACATTACCTTTCTTTACATATTGGACAAGTGATGACGCGTGAACATTTATTAGAAACTGTTTGGGGCTATGATTACTTTGGTGATGTTCGAACAGTGGATGTTACTGTAAGACGTTTACGTGAAAAAATTGAAGATTTACCAAGTCATCCGACCTATATTATCACCAGAAGAGGGGTTGGCTATTTTCTTAAGAACCCAGATCAAGAGTAGGGAGCAGTTTAATGAATCGTTCGTTTTTATGGATACAATCGATTTATGTGAAAATTCCCTTGCTATTTGTAGTGATTTTAGTAATCGTTTTTCAGTTTGTCAGTATCTATTTTATTGATCAGTTGGAAACACAGACCGTTACTGCAATGAAGGAACAGATAAATACGCAAATCGATTTTCTTACCAATAATGTTGTCCCCATTTTAGAAGATCAACAATTGACGACTGAAGACCGTAACCAGCGCCTAGAACAGGCGCTGGATTCTTTCAGTTCAACCTATTCCACTAAAATTCAAATTGTTAATTCACAAGACTATCTATTAGCTACTAATGACTTGGCTGAGCGTTCTTCGATTGGAACTCGCACGAATGATGAATTAGTCCGTAATGTTTTAATTAACCAACGTCCCTTAGAGGATGATTATTTCATTCGTTTTCAACAACCTTATCATGTGGTGAAGCCGATTCTTTCGAACAAGGGAGATCGAACCGTCATGCTAGGGGCTATTGCTGTGCAAACAGAAATGGATCGGATAAATGAACAAAGAGAGAAGGTAACAGATCTCTTTTTAAGAGCCATTTTAATTGCCATTTTAGCTGGTTTTATTTTAGCCTTTGTGCTTTCGCAAGGGATTACTACCCCGATTGAAAATATGCGGCAACAAGCTTTACGCATTTCGGAAGGAATATATGATTTTCCGGCTGAAGTCTTTGGACATGATGAAATAGGAGACCTTGCTGTAACCATTAATGACCTGGCTGTAAAAGTTAGAGATGCGCAAGAATCGACTGAATCGGAAAAGCAACGCTTAGATGGTGTTTTAAGACATATGACTGATGGCGTAATTGGTACCGATCGTCGAGGAAATATTCTCTTAGTAAATGATCGAGCCTTACTCTTATTAGACATGTATCAAAACGAAGCTGTAGGTCAGCCGATTTTAGAAACTCTAGGCATTAATGAAAATTATACCTTAGCTAAGTTTTTAAAAGGGGATCATGAGGTTTTGGTTAATCGCTTCGTCGATGGGATGAAGACGGTTTTAAAATGTGAGTTTTCAGTGATCAGGCGAGAAACAGGCTTTGTAACGGGCCTAGTTTGTGTGATTCAAGACGTTACTGAACAAGAGAAAAATGAACAAGAACGTCGTGACTTTGTTTCCAATGTTTCTCATGAATTAAGGACCCCGCTGACAAGTATCAAGTCTTATTCGGAAGCCCTAGTGGATGGAGCTTGGAAAGATGAAATGCTTGCTCCGGAGTTTCTTGAGGTTATACAATCCGAATCTAATCGCATGATTCGGATGATTGGTAATTTGCTAGATTTGTCTAAGCTAGATGGCGGTCAAGTGAAGCCAAACTTTGAATATATTGATTTTAAGCGTTTAGTTAACTATATCCTAGACCGGGCAGAGTTTACCTTAGAAAGTGAAGATAAACCTAAGTACCAAATTGTTCGTCATTTAACCTCAAAAGAAATTTATGTAGAAATAGATCAAGACCGTATTACTCAAGTGATTGATAACTTAATGAATAATGCGATGAAATACTCCCCTGATGGTAGTAAGATAATTGTAACCTTGGCGGATTATCGTGACCATGTTGTATTTAGTGTGAAAGACTCAGGCCTAGGAATTCCGCAAAAAGATCTTCCCTATCTGTTTGATCGTTTTTACCGAGTAGACAAAGCACGTTCGCGCCAACAGGGAGGTACTGGATTGGGGTTAGCCATTTCTAAAGAAGTAATTGAACTTCATGGCGGTAAAATTTGGGTTAAAAGTGAAGAGAATAAAGGTTCAATATTCCTTTTCTCTCTTCCATATACTGAGCTTGAGTTCGAAGATGATTGGGAGGATGCCTAATGAATAAACGAATTTGGATTTCAGTTTCTTTAATAGTGGCTATTCTCATTAATATTGTTTTTTCTTATTTTCTAATTAATAATCAAGCTTTTAAAATGCTTTATCAAAAATATGCTGATTTACCTAAGTCAGATATGCAGATAGGTGAGGTAACGATTGATCAACCCTATTTTCAAACGCATCAGTTAGAACTTACCGACTTGGTCGCCCCTTACCAACTTATTATTAAAAATGAAGGTAAGTACTATCATGCTTATCAATCTCAAGTTCTTCAAGAAGTTCATAAATTAACTGATGAGCCCATCACTGTGCTAGTGGATAATCAACCACAAATTGATCCGATTCAATTGGATGAGATCATGGGCGAAGATCATATCCAATTTATCTATTTGACAAAAATTTCGCTACTTTTATTAGAAGATATGGTCGAAATACCAGAGGGTGCATCTACTCAATTCAAGGTCAACCGTGTCATCCTTCCCGTTGAAAAGCCAGGAAAAGTTTATTTTGTAGATTCTGTCAATAAATCCTTCTTGGAAGGGAGAATTAGACGATCGATAGATATTGAGCAATTGTTTGCCGCTATTGCTACAGGATCTGCTGATCGAATTGAAATGGCTGAATATGAGATTAATCGAGACACAGTGTATCTGCCTAAAGAATCCTTAGCTTCTCCAAGTCAAGTGTATTCTCTTGAAAAAGTACCTGAAAATTATTTTATTGATCCAGTATTTGAAGGAGCTAACTTTGATATTACTCAACCCGACTTAAATAATGTGCGTTCTTATCATACTTATAATAGTAGTTTGATGATTGATGATGACACCAATATTATGACTGTAAACCATCATAATAATCAAATTAACGGTCTTTTAAGGAGTGAAGAGGATTTAGTAACGCAAAAGGATTTAGTAACGCAAAAGGATTTATTGCAAAAAGGCTTAGAATTAGCTGAGCGGTTTAATTATTGGGGGGAAGATGTAAGGGTCTTTTCTGAGCAAAATAACCAGTTGATTTTGCGTCGCTTTTTAGCAGGGATGCCTATCTTTTCAGATCCTACTTTACCGGATTATGGAGCAAGCAAATTGAGATTCACTTCGCAACGCAGTCAATTAAAATTAGAAAAGTTACAAATGTCTTTAGTGATTTTAGGTGTGAACATTTCAGATTTATCTTCACCTCAGCTTGTTGAATCAGGAGCAGAAATTGCTGAGCTTTTAGAAGAACAGAATCTCAAATTCTCAAAATTTAATCAAATTATTTTAGGCTTCGAATGGCAAAAAGATATGGAAAACTTCAAGAAAGTGAATTTGGTACCAAAGTGGTTTTTTGTAGTAGGGACTCAAGTCTATTCGATTGATCAATTAAAAGATGGCAGTCTACGCATTATGCTGCAGCAAAGAGACGCCAGGACCAATGCTTAGCTGACTGAGGATAGAAGGGAGAAAAAATGGATTTCAAAAGGATACAAATTATATTGCTTGTTTTCTTTGTAATTTTTGATATGTTTTTAGCCTATCTCCTAGTAGAGCGCGGAGCATTTGGTCTCAACTTTCAAGACCCGACAGCTCAAATTAATCCCGTTCAGGAAATGAAAGATCGTGGAATTAAATTCAAGGATGCTGTTGAATTGAACGATAATGCTCCTGAATTGGCAGTGTTAAAAAACACCCCTAACAATGAATTGTGGAGTAAAAGACAACAATTACAAAATCAAATTGTTTCACTTGATCCTGATGGCGTCTTGGTTAGTGAATTCTCAAGTCCGGTCGAATTAGACATTTCTCTTGGAGAGGAAACATACAGTTTAACTAATGAAGATTTTGCATGGATTCATGAAAATATCTTAAAAGACCCTACTTACTTTATTAATGGAGAATTTTATTTAAATCATTGGTATTCTCCGCAAGAGCGAATGATTATCATTCGGATGGTGACTAAAAAAGGGGGAAGTTTAGAAGATTCTTCCATGAAATCGGCAGTACCAATTTCTGATGGAACAGCAGAGATTCGTATTTTATTAGATGAAAATTATGACATGATTTCTTATATGCAGACCTATCAAGAGCCTTTTGTACGTTTAGAAGATCAAAGACAATTAATCTCAACCAATGAGGTAATTGCTGTTGTAGAAAACCGAATTGATACCACCTTGCCCAACGATGCTGAAATAGTTTCAATGACTTTAGGCTATTTTCGTTCAGTTGAAACCAAGCAATTTAATTTATATTTACCCGCTTGGGAATTAATCTACTATCGTAAAGAGAGTGGTCAGACGATCTCAGTATTAGTGGATGCTATTAAGGGTAATGTTGTTAACAAAAAACCAAAAAATTAAAAGATAACTTTTTAAAAATTAGTAGTGAAAGAGTAAAGGTGTGAGATATGAAGACTTATTTTTGTTTGCAGACATTACGAAAACACATAATTTATAGCATCATTCTTTCTGTTTTTCTAATTGGAGGAGTTTTGCATCATACAGTAATTGCTCAAGAAAATGCCTATGAAGTCAAAGAACAAAGCATTGAAGCGACAATAGATGCTAAAGGTAGGACCCAAGTACGTCTATATTATCAAATCCAGGCTGAGTATCTGAATCAATTAGAATTAAGTATTCCTACTGAAAATCAGAATTTATCGTCTTATCGAATGGGAATGATCGAAAAAGATCAATCCATTAATTATCTTGCTGAAACTTCTAGTGGAGTAGCAGGAAGCTATCAAATGACTCAAACCCCACAAGAAGCAAGGTTGATTATAAGCTATCCGGTTGTCAATGATACAGTGGAGTATATTATTGAATATGATTTGGAGCAATCAGTGACTAACTACCAAGATGGTGCTTATTTTGAAGGAAGCTGGATTCCTTTAGTCGATACAGCCAAAGAAAGAAAAAGCCAACTGAAGTTGATGATGTCTTTTGCTGGCTTGATTGAGGAGGAAGCACTTTCTTATTGGTTACAAGGAGGAAAAGTAGAAAATAGCGAAATGCTTAATCAAGAAGGTCAAACCACTTTTACTTTGAATCTTTTCATCAATCACCCTACAGAGAATAATGACCTTCTTTCTCTTCATATGTTTTTCCCTAAATCGGTTACTCCTAATAATACCAATATAATCGATATTAAAGGGAAACAATCGATTGAAATTAGAGAAGCTCAAATTCAAAAAGATATCGCTGATCAAGTTAAACAAAAGGAGTATCAATTATTATTAAGAACCTTCTTAGCCATTCTTATTCCTCTTATTGCGACCCTCTTTCTTTATCGTAGCTACCAATTAAATAAAAAGAACGACACAATTCCCATGGTTGAGAAGACTAGATTAGGAATGATACCTGAACCGATGGATGTTTGTTTGATTAATGCGGTTGTTTATGATCAAGCCCCTGGGTCTAATGAGTTAGCGGCTAGTCTGTTAGAATTAGGAAGAAAAGGGTATTTGAAGATTCTTCCGGTTAGAATGAAAAATAGGAGTCACAGTCGAATAAGAAGCGGTTACACTCTGGCTTTTCAATTGTTAGAAGACCGATCAAGATACACCCACCTTCCGAGCCATGAACGCTATGCATTAGAGTTAATTAGCTTAAGTATGAAGGAAGGAGCAGTCATAACTTTAGAAGAAATTATTGTAAAAATTCGCCAACAAAAACAAATAAAGAAGAAATATCAAGATTTGTGGAAAAAATATACTGATGCCATTGAAGTGAAAAGTGTTTCAGCGGATCATTTAAAAAATAAACACAAAAATTTTTCACCTCTTTTAGCCATTGCCAGTAATGTTTTGACAGTCCTCTTTGCTATAGGAATTTCTTACGACATGTTTAATCAGCAAAGAAGTCAATGGTTAGTTTGGATTTTATTAGCGCTTGCAAGTATGCTCATTATTCAATTGGTCTTTCTTTTCTTATTAAGCAAGCAAAAAAAACATCAAAAATCAAATAATCAACAAAGACTCGTTTGGAATTTATTTAAGCAAGACTTACGTAACATCAATCAAATTGATTTAAGGCGATTTTCAACTATTGATCAGTGGGAGAAAATAGTGATCTATGCTGTCTGTTTAGATGAAACAACAACCATTCAACAAGCCTTTACCCATCACTTTGATATGGCAGACTTAGAGAAAGTTAGTAGAAGTCAAAATGCTGATTTTTATCGTGTCCAAGGGTCCGTTGCGAATATATTACAACCAGCTATTAAAGAATGGATTGAATTAATTGATCCTAAAGGCAACTGGTTACGTCGCTTTTCAGAAGGTGACTAGTAAAAGGGGAGGTATTTTAATGTTTAAGCATTTCCTTCAAAAAATCTTGGTTTTTGTAGTCACACCGCTTTGTATTTTCGCTTGTCCATTAAACCCAATAATAAGTGCACAAGAAGTTGATTTTTCAATTACTGAGCAATTCATTAATGCCAAGGTAATGGAAGATGGAAGCGTTGAATTTACAGATTATCAATATTATGATGCAAATTTTATGAACGGTGTCTTATTTGATTTAGATCATGAGGGCTATCAACTTTCAAACTTTTCGGTTGGCGTTAGTGAGGATAGAGAAAGCTCTATTGAGATTTTAGACATAGCAGACAATGAAAATAAAGGGACCTATCAAATGCATGAAGAAAACGGTAGACTTACAAGTAAGATCTTTTATCCCTTAGAAAAAGAAGGCAGGTATTTTGTTTTTCAATATACCCTCGAACAATTAGTCACCAATTATCAGGACACTGCAGAGTTCCTTAGAAAATTTGGGCGCTCAGATTTTACAACAGATGTTCAAATTCGCATTGAACTGCCACAAAAAGCTGAAACTAAAGAAGAGGTTCGTGCATGGGGTTATGGGGCTCCTCAAGGGGAAGTGAAAATTGTTGAAGAAGACCAAAAAACAGTTGTCTATCTAGACGTTCCTCAGCGCACTGCCAGTCAGTTTGTTGAAGGACAGATTGTGTTTCCTAAGGAGTGGACCTCCCTTAACTCGAATAAGATCGATGAAAAGCGATTAGACCAACTCTTAGCAGCTGCCCAAGCTCAAGTCGAAAAAGATGCTCAAAATGTAAATCAAATGAAAATGATTGCCTATATAATGGCTATACTTGGGTCAGTCGGACCGCCTTTATTGCTTTTAATTAGTTTAATGAAATATCGTCATCAATCGAAGCAGTTAAATCCTCACCCCGTTTATGTACCAGATTATTTTTATGATCTACCTGAAGCTACCACACCTGGTCAGATGGCAACAAAATATCTTCGTGAATGGCCAAATGAAGATGACTTTGTTGCGACCCTTTTACACTTAGTTCAAAAAGGTTGGTTGAAAATAGAGGCCCTACCAGGTAAGAAACAGTCTGCTGAGACTGTAAAGATTATTCCTCTTTACTGGGGTCCGGATTATCCTGAGGGTATATTAGAGCATGAGAAATTTGTTTGGGATTACTTTACTCAAGCAAATGAAGGAGCGGGTGTTACTTTAGCACAATTAGACCAGTTAGCTGAAGATAATCCTTCATTTCGTAAGAAACAATATCGTTATTGGTTACGATTTAAAAATAAATTAGCAGTAGAAGGTGAACAATTTTTAGGCCAAGCCTTAGCTGAAACACGAAAGATTGAAATGGCCAATAATACAGCTCTTATTTTAATAATTGCTGGAATTATTATTAATTTACTCTTTCTATATAGTTTGGATATCGCTCGGTTATTACCAATGAAACTAATCGGGGTGATTATCGGAATTGGAATAGTCTTATCAGTTGGACTATACATCTATATGCGAATAATCATGAAAAAACGACCACTTATGACCACCGAACAACAAGAAATGAGGGATAAATGGCGTGCTTTCAGCAAGATGTTAAAAGATATTGGGCGTTTTAATGTTAGAGAAATTGCCTCTTTACCTCTTTGGGAAGAATATTTGGTCTTTGCAACTAGTTTAGGAGTAGCGGACAGGGTTGTTAAAGCGATTGAAATGGAGTTTAAGCCGAGTGAAATTCATGCCCAAGAGCACAGGCCCTATACATTGGCGCACCCATACCTCTATGGGTCTTTATTCCGTAATCAAGTGACTCAAACTATTCATTCTGTTTCCCCTCAAACAACAGCTCAAGGTGGTTTTGCAGGGAATAATAAGGGTGGATTCGGAGGTGGTTTCTCTGGCGGATCGATGGGTGGCTCCGGCGGTGGAACTTTCTCTGGAGGATTTTAGGTAAGTGTGTAGAACGGAACAGGAGTGAACGCAAATGAAAGAAGCAAAGTTAAAATTTGAGCAACAATTATATACCAACTATCAAAGTCAAACGGCTAAAGAAAAGATAGAAGATATTTCAGCTCAACGGACTGATTTAAGCTTCTCAATTTTAGCAAGTGGCTCAACTGGCAATTGCACTTATATTGAATCGGGCCAAAAAAGATTTCTAGTTGATGCAGGCTTAAGTGGGAAAAAAATTGAGGCTTTATTTAAACAAATCGATCGAGACCTTAATCTAATCGATGCTATCTTCGTCACTCATGAGCACAAAGATCATATTCATGGGGTGGGAGTTCTTTCTCGACGGTACAATCTTCCTATATATGCTAATAGAGAAACTTGGAAGGCCATGGATCGAATGATTGGTGAGATTGCTCCAGAAAACAAGCAGTATATTGAACCGGAGACCATGTTACAATTGGGTGATATTGATATTGTGAGTTATAATGTGAGTCACGATGCAGCCCAACCACAGTTTTATGCCTTTCAAAAAGGCAATAAACAATTTGTAATGTTGACGGATACAGGTTATGTTTCCGATCGATTGCGCAGTCAACTTAGGAATGCGGATGCCTATTTAATAGAGGCTAATCATGAAATTGAACTTTTGAGATATGGTCCTTATCCTTGGTCTGTAAAACAACGTATTCTTAGTGATAAAGGTCATTTATCTAATCAAGATGGAGCACTAGCTATCCGAGACTTAATGGGATCCAAAACCAAAGATATCTACCTCGGACATTTAAGTCAGGATAATAATACCAAAGAATTAGCCATGTTAACGATGGAAGACACTTTACAAGCTTATGATGTGGATACTGTAAGGGATTTAAAACTTCATATGACAGATCCAATTAAGGCCACACCTATTAAAAAAATATAAACAGATCTCAAATTTCTACAATTCACTTTAAAATTAACGATGATAATTCATACTTTCTTAAAAAAACAGTGTTATAGTTCATTCTGTAAGTATAATAGAAAGGACGTATAGTAAAATGAGAGAAGAATATAATCAAAATGATGGCACAAAACGTTGGCGTAAAATATTTGTGGGTCTTTCAGGCATGACTCTATCATTATTATTGGCAGGTAGTTTGAGTTTTAATAATGATTTTTCGGCCTTTTCACAAGAACCCTCTCAGGTGGAAAGCACCATTAAAACTGCCGACTCTGTTCAACTACCAGAAAATGAACAGAATATGGTAGACACAGTGGATCAGGCAAGTGAGGCAGTGGTGTCCATTGCAAACATGCAAAAAAGTTATCAAGGATTAGATCCTTTTTGGGAATATCAATATAACCAATACTTCATACCAGATGAAGAAGATCAAGATTTGCAAGTGATTGGAGAAGGGTCAGGAGTTGTCTATCGCATAGATGGCGATAAAGCATACATTGTTACCAATCATCATGTAATTGAAGGAGCAGATGCTTTAGAAGTTCGTTTAAAAAATGGTGAAACTGTCAAAGCAGAAATTATTGGAAGTGATGCCTTAAGTGATTTAGCTGTAATAACAATTGATGCTTCTGCAGCAAGTAAATCCTTAGAATTTGCTGATTCTGATAATGTTCAAGTTGGACAAGTCGCTATTGCAATTGGTTCACCCTTAGGTAGTGAGTTTGCAACATCAGTAACTAAAGGGATTGTTTCTGGTTTAGATCGATCTGTGCCAGTGGATTTAAATGGCGATGGTGTACCAGACTGGGATATGAGTTTACTGCAAACGGATGCGGCCATCAACCCTGGTAATTCAGGAGGAGCCCTCTTAAATTCTGCCGGCCAATTAATTGGAATTAATTCAAGCAAACTATCAGCGACCGATGTCGAAGGAATGGGCTTTGCCATTCCATCTTCAGATGTAGTGGATATTATTGGCCAACTTGAGAAAAACGGCGAAGTCGTTAGACCTGTATTGGGCATCCGTTATACTAGCTTGAGATTAGTCCATCCAGATTATCGCACCCAAGTAATGGGCTTGAATGATGAAGATGTAAAGGGGGCCTTTATCCGTGAAGTAGAACCTGAAGGGTCTGCTGCTAAAGCTGGTCTTAAAGAGTACGACTTGATACGTGCTATTGATGGCAAGGAAATAGAGACGATTAATGACTTGAAAAAATTCCTTTATGAATATAAAGTTGGCGATAAAGTGAAATTATCTATCCGCCGTGCTA
Organism: Facklamia sp. P12932; assembly: GCF_050409545.1. Lineage (NCBI taxonomy): Bacteria > Bacillati > Bacillota > Bacilli > Lactobacillales > Aerococcaceae > Facklamia > Facklamia sp. P12932. The sequence goes on from NZ_JBNUPG010000008.1 coordinate 30,960, forward strand.
AAGAAGACATGGAGATAGAAATCACTTTAGAAGCAGCGGTTGAAAACCCGACAGAAATTCAGCCTTTCCCATCCGAAGAAGAGTCTGAAGAATCGAATAGTGCAGTTCCTTACTAGTTTATCCACAAATATACAGGCTTATCCACAGCATTTAAAATAAACTGTGGATAAGTCTTTGTTTTATTAACAGTTATCCACCTAATGAAAGGAGTAAGGAATGATACGTGTTGATATAATCTGTGTGGGCAAAGTCAAAGAAAAGTACATTAAAGCAGGAATGTCTGAATATCTCAAAAGATTGTCAGCTTATGCAAAGGTTTCAATTCATGAAGTAGCCGATGAATCAACTAAAGAGCAAATGACTGACACGGAGGTTGAACAGCTTTTAGAACAAGAGGCTGAGCGCATAGAGAAGAAATTAAATAAACAAAGTAAAGTTTTTGTTTTAGCTATTGAGGGAGACTTAATATCATCAGAGGATTTAGCTGAATCAATCAATCAATTTGCTACTTATGGACACTCGCACATTAGTTTTATTATTGGCGGGTCTTTAGGATTGGCTGAACGATTAAAAAAAACAAGTGATAAAGCTATCTCATTTGGTAGAATAACGCTTCCTCATCAGTTGATACGACTAGTTTTAATTGAACAAATCTATCGAGCTTTCCGCATTTTAAACAATCATGCCTATCATAAATAAGTACAAAAAACCTCAGATGGCTAGTTTCCATCTGAGGTTGAATGTATTAAAGACGATTTTGATAGACTGTTTTAGCCAATTCTAAAAGATAAAACTCCGCACCTTCCACACTTGGGTGAATAGCGTCTTCTCGAAAATATTCTGGATGACCTGTTGAGATAGCTCGCCAATCAACTAAATGAACATTAGAGTATTTTTGAGTAAGTGTTTGAATCACTTGATCAATTTGATCTAAAAATTCGATGTCAGAGTTTGAGTTAACTAAGTATATTTCTCGCTCACCAGCCATCTTTATCAATTTTTCAACGGCCGGGACATCCAACCCCCCGTTAGTTCCTAAGTTAACGACTAAGTTTTCCTTCACTAAACCCTGGTCTATAAGCGCTTGGAATTTATCGTAAGATGTCCAAATGTTTAAACTAACATAACCAAATGCATTAGCCTGATCAAAAAATGTGTTAATATTAGCTCCAATAAATTGAGCCACTGAATCACCGAATAATGTGACTGGAAGGTCATTAGCATAGAGTATTTCTTGCGGGCTGAGGATAGTTGCCAGCTTAGGAAATTGCTGTTGAATTTCTTCGAATCTTTGTCTTTTTTCTTGAGAAAGACTGGCAATCTGATTTAAGATAGAGTCTTTTTGGATAGATTGTATGACTTTATCCGCTAGTGTTGTTTGGTTGATGGAATATGAAAAATTACTAGCTGCTAGTTGATCAAAATCATTTAAACGTTTTTGAGATTTTTTAAATGACTGATCCACTTTATAATAAGGACTAAATGGATTGGGATTGGTAGCGTAGATTCCATATTGGAGATCAAATAAAGCTAGTGGTATATGATTATCACTTCGAAGCAGGCCAAACAAACTAGAAATTATTAAAAAAAGATAGCTTGTTGCAAAGGCAAAATCTTTTTTGTTGCTATTTTGGAAATGTAAATATTTTTTAACCCAGTAGAGCTTCCTCCTTAGGCTGATTTTGTTTGAGAAGAGTATATGGAAACGATTAGACTCAAAAATATAATAAAAAATAGAAGAAAAAAGGATAATTGAGCATAGGCCGATTAATTTTAAAACATTCATGTGATTAGCAAATAAACGTTGAAAACTAAAAGTGACAACTAATAAAGGATAATAGCAAAGATATATACTATAAGATCTTCTACCTAACCAAGTGAAAATTTTGTTACCTAATAGCTTTTCAAAAACGATGAATTTCTGCCCAGCACCTAAAATAAATAGGGCAGTAAATAAATTAGAATAAGGAAGTCCTAATAAATAGCCTGCTGCTTCTTGATCGGATTGAGAAAGAAACTGAATAAGCAATAGAATTAGAGCTATTATCACGATAAAGAAGTAATGGATCCTTAATTGTCGTCTTTGAAGTTCTTCAACTGTTTCTTGGATTACTAGAATAAGGTAATAAGTCGCTATCCCTATCGCAAAAGAAGCATACCGCGTTTGAAAACTATAATAAATGTTTGAGGGATCCTTTTGATAGGAATAACCATTTGCAGTTAAGAAAGTACATAGACTAAAGATAAAGAGCCAAAATAGGCCTAAATAGATAGCAGGTACTTTTATTTTTTTGCTTAAGAAGACTAAGAGTCCAGTTATTAAAAAGGATTGGAGATAAACGGCTACATACCATAAGTGTGTTAAATAAGAAGTTACAGCCATATCCGTAAAGTAAGAGCGACCGTTTAGAATTTGAAAGTAATTATTGGCAAAAAGGAGACTAGCAAACAGTTCGTTGCGCATAGACTTAAGTATGAGAGGGTTAAAAATTTGAAGGAAAAATAAAATTAATATAATTAACCACATCATCGGAAAGAACAAGCGTTGGACTGTTTTTTTGAAAAGAAAGAATAATGATTGCCAAGACTCTACCCTTTTATCTTGGTAAAGTTTTATAGTTAAAAAATAACCTCCTAAAACGAGAAAAAGATTGACTGCCAAAAATCCACCGGGGAAAATAGTTGGCCATAAATGATAGAGAATAATAAAAAGAATTGCAATTCCTTTAATACCATCAAACGATTTAATTCTAGCCATAATAACCCTCCTTTATTGATTTGTTGAAATAATTCTAGCATAAAAATTTGAAAGAAAGGTGAAATTTTACAAACAGATTACATAAAACGGCCTAATATGTTTGAGAGGTTACAGATCCAAATCAATTCTTTGATTTGATTGTTCAAAGCTTGTTTAAGAAAAGTAGTTGATTTAAACTACAATTACTTAAGAAAATAAACTATTGAGGTGTATATAAATGAAATTTAATAAGAAAGTGAGTTTAGGTGCTTCTCTAATGCTGATGCTTACGCCTGTGGCGATTACATCTGCTCAGAATTGGAATGCGCGCACGGTTGAAGAAATAAGTGCTGAACTAATGGTAGATGAAGATAATCAAATGACTTACATTGTTAAATATGGAGACACCCTTGGAGCAATTGCTGAAGCGATGGATATTGATTTAGCTTTTCTTGCTGAAGCTAACCAAATTGAAAATGTTAACCTTATTTACCCAAAAACAAAACTAGTCGCTCAATATGATATTAATCATAAAGCTGAAAAGTTAAACGTTGAAACATCCGCTGGGGAAACATTTGAAATGGACATTCCAGTCAGTCTAACTCCAGAAGTTGAAACTGAAGATCAAGCAGTTGTTCTTGAAGAAGAAGTTGTAGTTGAAGAGATCATTTTAAATGTCAGTGAAGCAGATGATTTTGATGTGGAAGAAGAGTTAGCAATAGCTGAAGAAACAGTCCAATTAGAAGAAGTTGCTGAATCATCTGAAGAGTTATTAAACGAGCTCCCTCTAGTAGAAGAAGTCTTAACTGACGAAGTCGTGGACAGGACTATTGAGGAAGTTTCAACTACTGGAGAAGTTACAGTAAACCCTGTAAGTGAAGAGGAAGTTATTGAAGCTGAAGAGCTTGAAGTTGAGACAACACAATCTAGTGCTGTTGAAATAGAAAGTGTTATTGAGGAAGTTGAACAACCACTAGCGTCAGAAGAGTTGACAAAAACAACAACAGCTATTCAAGAGGTCACTGAAGAAGTAGTAATAGTAGAAGAAGTGCCTGTTACTGAGAAAGTTGTAGAGGAAGTCATTGAAGAAGTAAGTAATGATTATACGACACCATCGACCTTAGCTGGTGTATCACAATCAGCGGCTAATTATGGTAGTCGAATTGCTAATCAATATGGAGTTGCTGCATACGGGCTAAGACCTGGAGATAGCGGAGACCATGGTAAAGGATTAGCTGTTGACTTTATGGTGCCCGTAGGTTCAGCATTAGGCGACCAAATCGCTGCAGATGCAGTAGCTAATATGGGTAATAGTAATATCGCTTATGTTATCTGGAAACAACAAATCTATGGCCATTGGACAGACGGCCAATGGCAACAAATGGAAGATCGTGGTAGTGTGACACAAAACCATTATGACCACGTACATGTCTCATTTAATAACTAATTGATAATTAAAGTTCTCGCTATAATTAATGGTGAGAACTTTTTATTTTAAAAGCAATCTAGGCAGTTTGACAAGCGCTTACAATGTTGTTATAATAAGCAGATGATAAAATAAATTCTAGAAGGGAGGACAAAATATGCGAAAAATTTATATACAAGAATTACAAGGTTTGTTTAAAAAAATTAACCAAATGTTTGATTTAACGCAAAGTATTTTTGATAACACCCATCAAGCAGTTATTGCCTCAGATAATGAGCTTGCAGTTTCAACGCTTGAAATGAATGAGAAAATTAATGAATTATCTGTTGAATTAGAAAAAGATGCCTATCTTATAGTCGCTTTACAGCAACCCGTTGCAGCAGATCTTCGTTATATATTTGCATTGCTAAATACTAGTGTTGAACTCAAGCGTATTGCAGAACATACTACTACAATTGCTAAACGTATCAAGCGAAATAAGCCTGATTTTTCAAATTATCAAGACGTGATGATTATTGTGAATCAAATGGTAGAACGTTTACAGTTAATGTTTGAACCATTAGCAGGTATCATCGAAAATGGTGATATTCAAGAGGCTAGTCAGATTGCCCTTATGGATAGCCAAATTGACAAACAGTATGATCTTGTTTTTGAAGAAGTTACTTTAAGAATGGCTACCAACGAAGATTGTATTCCAGCAGGAATCTTTACGATTGATTTAGTATCTAGTTTAGAACGTATAGGTGATTATATTACCAATATCTGTGAACATGTTTTATATTTAGAAACCGGTTCAACTGTATACTTAAATTAATTATTTTTACTTAGAGCAGAAAGATTCAGTAGGTCTCAAAAGACCTACTGTTTTTTTGATTATGTCTAATTAGGTGAGCAGAACTAGGTCCGTGTGATAAAATAAGAATAGGAGGAGGGATTTTATGAAGCTCTATATGAAACAAAAAATGTGGTCATTTAAACAAGATTTTGATATTTATGATCAAAATAAAAGCCCAATATATCGAGTAGATAGTAAATTAATTTCAATCGGTCGAAAAACAAAAATTCTTGATGTTCAATCAGGAAAAGTTTTATGTGAAGTTAATCAAAAAGTTTTATCACTTTTACCGACAGTCGATGTCATCCAAGAGGGTAAATTCTTTTGTCGAATTCATAAAAAATTTACCTTCTTTAAGCCTCAGTATGTGGTAAAAGGGGTAGATTGGGTAGTTGATGGCAGTATTTTTCAACATGATTACATGATTAAAGACTCTAAAAGACAGCCAATAGCTCGTATAAAGAAAAAGTTTCTTTCTTGGTCAGATACCTTTGAAATGGACATCCTAGCTGAAAGTGTAGATACAGTTTTGGTTTTAGCAACTATTTTAGCCATCGATTTAGCAATGGACTTAGATTCTAATTAATAAAAACTGCCTGCTCACTCCATTTATAAAGTGAATAGGCAGTTTAATTATTGCTTAAGTATTGTTAGCTATTTTTCTTTCAATTTTAAAAGCGTTCATCATTTCATTACTTGCATCGTCAATTGGAACTTTTTCCTTTAGTTTTCCTTGCACGATGATTCGGTTAACAAAATCCTGAGTACAAGTAACCAAGGTAACAATTGGTTCAGATGAAGGGTTTAGCACTTCAACGGCTGAAGGGTCTACTACTAAAATGGAAGAAATTTCATAAACATAGATATTATCTAAATCAGTCATATAAATTTTCTGTCCTTTTTTTGCGTCTTTAAGTGGAGAAAAAAGTAAAGATTGATCATACATGTGATGGCTAGCTAGGGCATAATTGGATTCACCCATTTTTTGATCAGCCGAGAGCGTTCCTGCTCCGAAGAACATGCCTTCATTAGATGTTCCTTTATTAATTGGTAAGTTAATCTTTAATTCAGGGATTGAAATTCCGCCAATAACGGGTAGGTCCTTAGGATTCACACTACTAGAAATAACGGTAAAAGGATCTACTTGTTGAATATCCTCGAAGTCAAAAGTGACATCTTTTTGTTGGTTAGCTAGAATTTGATCACGAGTCATATTAGAAATTTGAATATCATTGGTTTTATTTTGAATGAGGTAGTTCTTTAAGGGGTTCACTAATAAAAGCCCTAGTGCCACAATAATTAATAGAACACCGATAAGAGTTGAAAAAGAAAAACGACGTTTTCTTTTTTGGTGCATCCGGCTACGCGAAGGGCCAGGGTTAGGTTTACGATTCATTATTTATTCCTCCAATACTATCAACAAAGTAATTAAACTTATTTTAACATTTTTGAATGTCAAATAAAATAAGACAGCTCAAATAACACACTTAATTCATAATTTTCGAATTAAAATCATAATAGCATATTTTTTTACAAGAATACCAATACAAGATGCATTTTTGGTGGAAAAGTTATAAAATAAGAAACAGAAAGTTTAGAGGTGACTTATGGAGAAGACAAAACGATTTTTTAAAGAGATTTTTTCTTGGTTAATATATATGGCTATTTGGTTAGCTGTATTATTTACCTTTTATCATTATGTTGCACAACCCTTTTCGGTAGATGGTTCCTCAATGGAACATACTTTGGAAGATGGCGAAAAGGTTTGGATGTGGAAACTATCAGATATCGAGCGTTTTGATGTTGTGATTTTCCCTCAACCTAATCCACTACCCGGTAAAGAACCCAAGCTTTATGTGAAGCGTGTGATTGGAGTTCCTGGCGATAAAATTGCTTATCAAGATGATCAGCTGATAATTAATGGACAGATGGTGGATGAGTTTTACTTAGATGAAAAGGCGCAAGAGTATCAAGCGAATGGTGGTGGAAACTTTACCGAAGATTTTGAAATGTATAAATATACAGGTGAAGATGTAGTTCCTGAAGGCAAGTTTTTTGTAATGGGGGATAATCGGCAAAATTCTGTTGATGGACGAACTTTTGGCTTGATAGACTCTGATTCGGTAATTGGTAAAGCTACTTTTATTTATTGGCCACTAAAGAATTTTGGTAAATTGCCTGATTACGATCTTAATTCTCAAGGTGATGCTATTGTTTTAGAATAACTTAGGCTTGTTTTTATTCCTTGATTCTTTATAATAAGAAGTGAAAATAGACTAGTAATTTGTAGATGGTCCCCAGCAAGAGGCAGAGGATGGAAGTGTCTCCCCACTCAGCAAATGAACCTACTATCTTATTGAAATCAGGTGGCTCCTTTATCGCCTTGAGTGGGCATTTTTAAGATGCAAATAAGGTGGTACCGCGGAGACTGACTGTGCTTCGTCCTTGATAGGATGAAGGCAGTTATTTTTTATTTATAGGAGGAAAATAATGGTTACTCGTAAAGAAGATTTTTCGAAATGGTATTTACAAACAATTCAACAAGCAGATTTAATGGATTATTCACCAGTCAGAGGCTGTATAATCTTTAAACCAAATGGTTATGAAATCTGGGAACATATTCAAGAATATTTTAATAAGCGTTTAAAAGAAGAAGGTATTCGCAATGCCTACTTCCCAATGCTTATTCCTGAGTCTTTCTTTACTCGTGAAAAAGATCATATTGAAGGATTTAGTCCAGAACTGCCATGGGTAACTGAAGCAGCTGGTGAAGTTTTGGAAGAAAGGTTGGCCTTAAGACCGACTTCAGAAACCATGATAGGCGATGCGTTTTCTAATTGGATTAATTCCTACCGTGATTTACCTTATGAAATTAATCAGTGGGCCAATGTTTTCCGTTGGGAAAAACGCACTTTGCCTTTTTTAAGAACTTCTGAGTTTTTATGGCAGGAAGGACATACTGCTCATGCTGATGAGGAAGATGCTCGTCATAGAACCATGCGTATGCTAGAAATCTATGCTGAATTATTAGAAGAATTATTAGCAGTACCGGTCTTCAAAGGTGAGAAGACTCCTTCGGAGCGCTTTGCCGGAGCGGTGCAAACATTTTCAGTTGAAGCCATGATGCAAGATGGTAAAGCTGTGCAAGCAGGAACTTCTCATTATATGGGAACTAAATTTGCAGAAGCTTTTAATATTCGTTATTTAAATAAAGATAATGAGCACGTTTATGCCCATACCACTTCTTGGGGTGTTTCGACCCGCTTAATCGGTTCAATGATTATGACCCATTCAGATGATCAAGGATTGGTTCTACCACCAGCCATAGCTCCTCAGCAGGTTGTTTTCATTCCCGTTGGACCTAAGAAAAAATTAGACCAAGTGCTTGAAAAAGTAAAAGACTTAGACGCTCAATTAAAAGCAGCAGGTGTTAGAACTTATATTGATGATTCAGATAACTCAGCAGGTTATAAGTTTAATGAGTGGGAGTTGCGTGGAGCGGCTATTCGTATAGAAGTGGGTCCAAGAGACATTGAAAATAATCAAGTGATTATGAAAGCCAGAGATGAAGATGAAAAAAATGCCATCACAATGGATGGCTTGGCTGAACAAGTTCATCAAGCTTTAGCCTTAATGCAAAATCGTCTTTTAGAAAAAGCTCGCCAACGCAATCAGGCCAATATGTATACTCATATTGATACTCTAGATGAATTGATTGACCATATTGAAAATAAAAAGGCAGCCAATGAAACCCCAGGTTGGGTATTAGTTGGCTGGGATGGTAGTGAGGAATCAGAAGCTAAGATTAAGGAATTAACAGGCTTTACAACACGTAATTTACCATTTGAAAATTATTTTGCAGGTGAAAATGCTCTGGTTAAGAAAGATAAATGCCTTGTATCTGGGAAGCCAGCTAAAGAAACAGTTTGGATTGCAAGAGCGTATTAAAAAATAACCAATAGGTTGAAAGGAGACCATGATGAGAAGTTTAGCATTAGATACCTCATCCGATGTTTTATCTCTAGCTCTTTTTGAAGAGGATCAATTGATCATCGAAGTCAATTCGAATGTCTCCAAGCAACACGGGGCCTTCCTTCTACCCTTGGTGGAACAGCTATTACTTGCTGTTAAGTGGGAGAGGGAAACCATTGACCAAATTTGGTTAGGGAGAGGTCCTGGTTCATATACAGGCTTGAGGATTGGAGCAACAATGGCGAAGGTTTGGACTTCCACCAAAAAAAGTCATTTAGAGAGTTTTTCCAGTCTAGCGATTATGGCAGGTCAAGTGGCCGATGATGGTGGGAAAACTTGGATTATTCCTATTATGGATGCGCGAAGAGGGACAGCCTACACAGCGGCCTATCACTGGCAAGATGGTTTATTGAAAAATAAAATTAAAGATGATCATGTTGACTGGCAAGATTGGATTCAAGAGAAACTCTTGCCACAATTTAACGAGACAGACCTTAAGCAGTTAATATTCCTGAGTGCCCATGAAAATAATCTTACTAACTTTGTTAAAGAAAGCCTTTCTCAGCAAAGTATTCAGCATCGATTTGTAACAGGTCAATATGCTTGGCCAAAGGTTGGTAAAGTGCCTTACATTGAACGAAAGCATGTTGAAGATGTAGATATTTTTGAGCCTTTCTATGCACATTTGACTTTAGCAGAACAAGAATGGGCAGCCAAACAAACTAATCAAATCCAAGAAAAGAATGAAAGTTATGTTGAGCAAACTAATGAAACGAGTATTTAATCCTTTTAAAGAGAAAACTAAAGTAAGACATAAAGCAATGACTCAAATTAGCCCTTATATTGATTCTTTAGCGCTAATAAGGCAAAAAAAACAAAAAAACATCCAATGCAGAGTAAGATTAGCCAAAAAGACTGACTTACAAGCTTTAGTGCAGTTAGAGCAAAAAGGTTACGCAGGTTATATTGCTTGGGATTTATCTGATTTTGAAAGGGATTGGCATAAAAATCCACAGATTTTATACTTAGTTATTGAAGCAAAAGACTTAGCAACTGATAAGTCAAAAATTATTGGAATGATTACGGGTAGGTGTTTAATTAATAATACCCATATTAGCCAATTAGTCATTGAACCTGAGTGGCAATCACACGGTTTGGGTTCTTATTTATTAAAGATTTGGCTTCAAATCAGTCGTGAATTGGATAGAAAGTCGGTAACTTTAGAAGTAAGAGAAAGCAATACGCATGCCCAAAAAATCTATTATCAACAAGGCTTTGTCCTTGAGAACAAAAAACCTTTCTACTATGAAGATAATGGCGAAACGGCTCTCTTTCTCCGCTGTCATTTGTAAGGAGATAAAGAAATGATGCTTAAAGAAATCGCAAAAGCAGATAAAGAACCTGCTTTACTTCAGCAAATCTTAGCCATTGCTCAAAGTTTTAATTGGTCAGCGGATGCCACCATTCAAGAATGGCAGAGTCCTTATGCTAGATTATGGATTTGGACCGACGCCCAAGAGTTAGTGGCTTGTTGTGGCGGACAAGTCCTTTTTGAAGAAGCAAACATACATTATTTTTGGGTTGGTCCTCTATACAGAGGCAAAGGGAGGGGAAAAGCTTTTTTAAGAGCTCTTCTAGATCAATTTCAAGAAAATAAAGTAGAAAAAGTTAACTTGGAAGTTCGAGTCAGTAATCAGGTGGCTATTGCCGTATATCAAGCAGTGGGATTTAAGATAATTGATGAACGGCCTAACTATTATCATGATCCGGTTGAAGATGGCTGGGTTATGCAGTTAACATTTGAGTAGGAGGAATAGCCAATGCAAGAAGAAAATTTAATATTAGCCATTGAATCGTCTTGTGATGAGACGAGTGTAGCCTTGATAGAAAATGGCTGTCATATTAAAGCGAATATTGTTGCTTCCCAGGTAAAGAGTCATATGCGATTTGGCGGTGTTGTCCCTGAGGTAGCTAGTCGTCACCATGTCGAACAAATCAGTCAAGTTTTGAAGTTAGCATTAGAAGAAGCCCAACTAGAATCGATTGATCAGGTAGATGCGATCGCAGTGACCCAAGGTCCTGGGCTAGTTGGCCCTCTATTAATTGGAGTTACTGCAGCTAAGACATTGTCCTATTTATATAAAAAGCCTTTAATTGCTGTCAACCATTTAGCTGGACATATTTATGCCAGCCGCTTTATTAAAAACTTAGAGTTTCCATTAATGGCTTTAATTGTCAGTGGTGGACATACTGAGTTGGTGGTTATGAAGTCGGCGAATAATTATCAAGTCATTGGTGAAACGCAAGATGATGCGGTAGGAGAGGCTTATGATAAGGTAGGCCGCTTGCTAGACTTACCTTATCCAGCAGGTAAGTATCTTGATCAAATGGCTAAAGAAGGAAACCCAGAAATTTATTCAATCCCTCGTGCCATGTTAAATGAGAATAACTTAGATTTTTCATTTTCAGGTATGAAGAGTGCGGTGATGAACCTGGTTCACAACGCTAACCAAAGAGGAGAAAGCATCCAGCCAGTTGATTTAGCAGCGAGTTTTCAACGTGCCTGTGTGGATGTTTTAACGGGAAAAGTTAGCAAGGCTTTGGAAAATCGTCCAGAGATTAAGCAATTTGTTTTAGCCGGCGGAGTAGCCGCCAATAGTGAATTGAGAGCAAGCATACAAAGCCTGTTTGAAGCTCACTACCCTAATGTAGAACTTTTAATTCCACCTTTAGCATTATGCGGAGATAATGCAGCCATGATTGGAGCAGCTGCCTATCCAAAGTTATTAAAGGAAGAATATACGGATTTAGCAGCCAATGCCAGACCAGGTATGACTCTATAAAGAACACACACACTGAAATTTTCAGTGTGTGTTTTTAAATTTATTTTAAATCGGGGTATTTTTCAAGATAGTCTTCAATAGCCAGACTGTATTCTTCCCATTGTGTAACTAACTGATTACTAGTTTCTTGCTTTTCTTTTATTTTCTGATCAATAGCAATTAATGCTTGATGATCGTTAGCATTTGCTGCTTCGAGCATCATTTCTTTATCTTTTTCGATCATTTCTTCAAGAGCTTCGTTATCAGTCCAAGCTTCGTCTGCTAATTTCTGTAGTCTTCTTAGTTCACTTTTTATTTTTTTATTTTCTTCATAAGACAGCTGACCAGCAGAGATAAGTTCTTCTTTTTGCCCATTCTTATTTTCCTCAGCTGCTTCAAAGGCTTCAAATTCTTCTTTTTTAGCTAAATAGTAATCATAATCGCCAAGATAAAGCTGGCTCTTGTCAGCAGCTATTTCTAAAACATGAGTAGCAATCCGATTAATAAAGTAACGATCATGAGAAACAAATAGCAGCGTTCCGTTAAAGTTAATGAGTGCTTCTTCTAAGACTTCTTTCGAATCAATATCTAAGTGGTTGGTTGGCTCATCCAACAATAGGGTATTATCGTGATCAGCCGCTAAAAGAGCTAAGGCTAAACGAGCTTTTTCACCACCACTGAGCAGACTGACTTTCTTTTCCACCGTTTCTCCACTAAAAAGAAAAGAGCCTAAAATGGAACGGATTTTCCACTCATCTGTTGTATCATGAGCACGCCAAAGGGTCTCGAGTACGGTAACGTCGCCAGACAGATGGTTGACGTTTTGGTCGTAGTAGCCAATTTGGACATTGGTTCCCTTCTTAATTGTACCATCGATAACTGGAAGATAGCCTAAAAGAGTTTTTAGAAGAGTTGTTTTCCCAATTCCATTAGGACCAACAATAGCGATAGCATTTTGCTTGGTCAGGTCAAGGTTGATGTTTTGACAAAGAACATCTGTAGGAGAATAACCAATACTCAAATTTTCTGCCTGAATAACTTTTTCACCCGATTCTTTGGCAATTGAAAATTGAATACGAGGAGCCTTAGCATCTTGTTTAGGTGCTTCAATGCGGTCCATCTTTTCTAACTGTTTGCGTCGGCTTTGGGCTCTTTTAGTAGTGGAAGCACGGGCAATGTTTTTTTGGACAAATTCTTCTAAACGATTAATCTCAGCTTGCTGTTTGAGATATTGTTTTTGAGCGTGTTCCATGCGAGCTGCTTTTTCTTGGACATAAAAAGAATAATTACCTTGATAATGATGTAGATGGTGGTCGCGAATTTCATAGATTTGAGTTGCGACTTTATCTAAAAAATAGCGATCGTGAGAAACGATTAAAAGTGCGCCTTGATAGGTGGTTAAAAACTTTTCTAACCAGCTTAAAGTCTGCATGTCTAAATGGTTGGTAGGCTCATCCAGAATTAATAAGTCATAGTCTTGTAATAAGAGTCTGGCTAAGGCGATACGAGTCTTTTGGCCTCCAGATAGACTTTGAATAGGTTGATCATAATCCTCCGGATAAAAACCAAACCCATGAAGAACAGTTCGAATAGTAGATTCGATTTGATAGACATTTTTTGCTTGTAATTCCATTTGAATTTGATCATATTGGGCCAAGGTCTCTTGATATAAAATAGATTGAGTATCACCTTGATCAGCTAGATTCGCTAGTTTGTCAGCAATTTCTTGGGCTTGGTCTCTCATAACTAATTTTTTAGAAAAAAGAGACAGCATTTCATCCCAAACAGTTAAAAGAGAATCTACTGCTATATGTTGTTCTAAGTAACCGATGTTTAGCTTTTTAGCACGACTAAATTGACCATCATTGATGGGTTCATCACCAATGATTTGTTTAATTAGAGTTGACTTACCCGTTCCATTACGTCCGACCAATGCAATTCGGTCACGTTCTTGAATCGAAAAGTTAACGTCTTCGTATAAAGTCACATCGGCAAAACGACGACTGATATTGTTTGCTTGTAGTAAAATCACGGGCCATCCCCCTTTGTTCAATCTCTCCCATTATAGCACGCTTATTAAACTCTCACTAGTTTCGATTCAACTGGCTTTTTAAAAAGTTTGTGAATTTTTTTTAAAAAAGACTCTCTACTGATTGGCATTATCTTCGTTTGATGATATACTAGACTTATCAAATTGTGAGAAAACACACAAACAAGTGAAAGTTAGGATGAACGGAGGAAGTAGAATGGTGAAAGAAATCCCACGAGCGACGGCCAAGCGTTTGCCAATTTATCATCGTTATTTGCGATACTTATACAATGCTGGTAAGACGCGCATTTCATCAACCGAACTCAGTGATGCTGTTAAAGTTGACAGTGCGACCATTCGGCGTGATTTTTCTTATTTTGGAGCCCTTGGGAAAAGAGGCTATGGTTATGATGTGGAATATTTGCTTCAGTTTTTTGGGAAGACACTCAATCAAGATCGTCTAACAACCACTGCCTTGATCGGAGTTGGATCATTAGGGAATGCCTTATTAAACTATAACTTTAGAAAATCTAATAATGTCAGAATTGGTGCCGGTTTTGATGTCAATCCTGATTTGATTGGAACTGTCCATTCGGGCATTCCTATCTATTCGATTGATGAGTTAGAAGAGCAATTAGAAATCCAAGCAATCGATGTGGCTATCTTAACTGTTCCTCAAGAATATGCAGACGAAATAATGGAACGATTAATAGCTGCTGGTATAAAGGGAGTTTTGAACTTTACCCCATTACGTTTTGAAGTACCTGAAAGTGTTCGCGTACAAAATGTTGATTTAACCAATGAACTGCAGACCTTGATTTATTTCATTAACCAAGAAGAAATTGCTGATCAGTTAGCAAGAGAATAGAAAATGATTGGACTTCTTACTATTTATAGTGAGAAGTTTTTTTATGGTTTTAGGAAAAAACAATGAGATTTTTATATCTATTTCTTGCTTTTTAATCAAAGATGGTCTAATATATTAATTGTGATTAGCACTTATATCAACAGAGTGCTAAATAATAAAATTTGGAGGGATTTTCATGTTGAAACCTTTAGCAAAACGTATTGTTCTAAAACCAAAGGAAGTCGAAGAAACAACAGCAAGCGGCTTTGTGTTACCTAGCTCTGCTCAAGAAAAACAACAAATTGGTGAAGTAGTATCGGTTGGTCCTGAAATAGAATCAGAAGACGGAATTAAAGTTGGCGATCAAGTTATCTATAAATCTTATTCAGCGACCGAGATTGAAGACCAAGGTGAAAAATTTATTATTATCGAATTAAAAGAAGCTTTAGCAATTATTGAATAAAAGATATTTAATAAAGAACTCAATAGAAAAAGATATAAAGGAGCGGTATAAATGGCAAAAGAATTGAAATTCTCAGAAGACGCACGTGCAGCTTTATTGCGCGGGGTAGACTTATTAGCAGATACGGTTAAAACAACAATGGGCCCTAAGGGACGTAACGTTGTCTTAGATAAGACTTACGGTTCTCCACTTATTACAAACGACGGGGTAACCATTGCGCGTGAAATAGAATTGGAAGACCGTTATGAAAATATGGGTGCTCAATTAGTGCAAGAAGTAGCTTCAAAAACCAATGATATAGCTGGAGACGGAACAACGACTGCCACTGTTTTAACTCAAGCAATTGCACGTGAAGGAATGAAGAACGTTACAGCAGGTGCTAACCCAGTTGGTATTCGTCGTGGAATTGATAAAGCAACTAAGACAGCTGTAGCAGCTTTAAAAGAATTATCACAACCTGTATCTTCTAAAGAAGCGATTGCACAAGTAGCAGCTGTATCATCAGGAGACCAAAAGGTTGGCGAATTGATTGCTGATGCTATGGAAAAAGTCGGCAACGATGGTGTAATCACTATTGAAGATTCTCAAACCATTGAGACTGAATTATCAGTTGTAGAAGGTATGCAATTCGATCGTGGTTACTTATCACAATATATGGTAACCGATAATGAAAAAATGATTTCAGATTTAGAAAATCCATATATCTTAATTACAGATCGCAAGATTTCTAACATTCAAGATGCGCTTCCAGTATTAGAAGCAGTAATGCAATCTGGCCGTCCGTTATTGATTATTGCTGAAGATGTTGAAGGGGAAGCTTTACCAACTTTAGTTTTAAATAAATTACGCGGAACTTTAAATGTAGCTGCAGTTAAAGCACCAGGATTTGGAGACCGTCGTAAAGCGATGTTAGAAGATGTTGCGATTCTTACTGGAGCTACTGTAATTTCTGAAGAATTAGGCTTTGAATTAAAAGATGCAACCATCGACCACTTAGGTTCAGCTGGAAAAGTGACTGTGACTAAAGATGACACAACGATTGTTGAAGGTGCTGGTTCATCCGAAGCTATTAAAGAACGTGTAGCTTTAATTCGTCACCAAGCAGAAGAAACTACTTCAAGCTATGACAAAGAAAAATTACAAGAACGTTTAGCCAAATTAGCTGGTGGTGTAGCAGTCATTAAAGTCGGAGCAGCAACTGAAACCGAACAAAAAGAAGTTAAATTACGTATTGAAGATGCATTAAATGCCACTCGCGCTGCTGTTGAAGAGGGAATCGTAGCGGGTGGAGGAGCAGCTTACTTAATCATTAAAGATCAAGTAGCTGCCACAGAAACAGAAACTGATGATGAAGCAACTGGGGTGAAGATTGTGGTTCGTGCTTTAGAAGAACCTGTTCGTCAAATTGCTGAAAATGCAGGTCGTGAAGGCTCAGTGATCGTCAATAAAATTATTTCTTCAAAAGAAGGAACAGGCTATAATGCAACAACGGATCAGTTTGAAGATATGATTCAATCTGGTATTGTTGATCCAACTAAGGTAACTCGTTCAGCCTTACAAAATGCTGCATCAGTAGCAGCTTTATTATTAACAACTGAAGCTGTCGTAGCTGAAATTCCTAAAGACGAACCTGAAATGCCTGCCCAACCAGGTATGGGTATGATGTAAGTCAATTAAATAAATTGATTAGGCAAACGATTTAAGGTGGTTTTAACCTTAAATCGTTTGCTTTTTTTATTTTCCTGACTATAATTAGATAGTTTTAATGAAATTTGTCCTTAAACACATTGAAAGTGCCTAATAATATCGGTAAAATGATAGAGATAATATGGCTATCAAAATTAGGACGTACTAGAGAAAGATAATGTTCTATATAGCTAATAGATTATAGTGAGGAATGAAAGCATGTTAAGAAACCAAGAGACGTTATCACTTCGTTTCGTTCAATGGGTAGAAAACCTACCTTTTGCCCACAAACGATTGATATGGGCAGTCAGTGACCTTTTAGCTTTTTGTCTAGCAACAATTGTTGCTTTAGTCATTTTTTTAGGTATATTCAAAGTCCCAATGCAGTTTTATGTGGGACATTTATTATTGTCCTTTGGTTTATATTATGCAGTCTCTAAGCATTTTAAAGTCGATTCACGTATAAAGCGCTATGCGACTATGGTCGACTTTTCGCTTTTATTTTTAATTGTTATTTTTGCCAATTTAATTTCTGGGTTGATTTTATCTATAGTGCTTAAATGGCTCTCTTTTCGCTATTTAATTATAGTAGCAGGTCTAGCAGGAGTTGCAATCAGTGCTTTACGAATATTATGGCAATATATTTATCACACTAAAAACAGAGTCACTAATATCGATAACAAAAATAGAGAAAATATTGTATTAATTGGAGCAGGAGACGGTGGATCACTTTTTATGAATGCTTACCAACGTCATCCAAGAAACGAAAAAGTGGTTGCTATCCTAGATGAAGACCACTCTAAAATTGGTATGAATATAGGAGGCGTCGAGGTAGTAGGGGGCTTAGAACAACTTACGGAATTAACTAAGCAGTACAATATCGTAAAAGCTGTCATTGCTATTCCTTCCCTGAAACCAGAAAAATATGAAGAAATACTTCGTTATTGTAACGAATTAGGTGTGCGCGTTTATAATATGCCAAAAGTTGAAGACGTTTTATTAGGAATCCATCAACCAAAAGAATCCATGCGTGAAATTAAGATTTCAGACCTTTTGGGCCGTCAGGAAATCGAACTAGACGAAACTGCTATGAGAAAGGAATTAGAAGGGAAAACCATTCTAATAACGGGAGCAGGAGGGTCTATCGGATCTGAAATAACCCGTCAAATTTCTAAACATAATCCAGCAAAAGTTATTTTATTAGGGCATGGGGAGAACTCTATCTATCTTATCTATCATGAGATGATTAAAACTTATAACGAACGTATGATTCAATATATTCCGGTTATTGCGGATATCCAAGACTATGACCGTCTATTAGAAATATTTAAAGAATATCAACCTGATATTATCTATCACGCGGCTGCTCACAAACACGTACCTTTAATGGAAGCTAACCCGGTCGAAGCTTATAAAAATAATATTTTGGGCACATACAATGTCGCACGAGCTGTCGATCAAGCTAGAGTGTCTAAAATGGTAATGATATCTACGGATAAAGCGGTCAATCCCCCTAATATTATGGGAGCGACTAAACGAGTAGCTGAGTTAATTATCACTGGCATGAACAAGCAGTCAGCATCCCTTTATTGTGCAGTTCGTTTTGGAAATGTACTGGGCAGTCGAGGCAGTGTTGTTCCTGCTTTTAAAAAGCAAATAGCCGCTGGAGGTCCTGTGTTAGTTACAGATTTTAGAATGATTCGCTATTTTATGACTATTCCAGAAGCCAGCCAATTAGTTGTTTTTGCTGGAACTTTTGCCCAAGATGGTGAAGTTTTTATCCTTGACATGGGGGAACCTGTTAAAATTCTTGATTTAGCCAAGAAAATGATTCTCCTTTCCGGGCATACAGTTGAAGAAATCGGTATTCGAGAGTCAGGTATTCGACCAGGTGAGAAGCTTTATGAAGAATTATTGACCGGATCAGAACTTGTTGAAAATCAATTAAATGATCAAATATTTGTTGGAAAAGTTGTACCAATTCCACTACAAGAGACTTTGGAATTTGTCGAAAGTTTGAAAGAGTCGGTTCATCAGCCTAAAATTATGAAAGAAAAGATAATAAAATTTGCTAATGATAGCACACAATACGGAGGTTAACATGCAACAAGAAGAAATTAGCTTAAAAGATTTATGGAAATTATTTACTAAGCATGCTTTTAAAATATTTAGTTTAATACTCTTAGGGATTATTTTGGCGATTGCTTTTATGATTTTATTTGTAACACCTAATTACCGCTCAACGGCTCAGCTTTTAGTGAATCAATCAGAAGAGCGAATGGGACAATCGCCTATCCAATACAGTGAATTACAAGCTAACTCACAGTTGATTAATACTTACCGCGATATTATCACGGGTGACAGTGTTCTTAATCGAGTGAGCGATGATGCCAATAAGGCTTATTCGGTAGGAGATTTAAAAGATGCTATTACGGTGGAACAATCACCAAACTCACAAGCTTTTTATGTTTCCGTTCAGCTTGAGTCTCCTCAAGCTGCTCAAAATGTTCTTTATAATGTGATTACAGTTTTTGAAGAAACAGTCAGCGATATTTATGGGGGAGAAGATACCAACATTTTTATTCTTTCTCCAGCTTCTTTTAACCCAAACCGAGTTTCTCCTAGTTTGCCAATTTATTCAATTATTGGGGCCCTAATGGGTCTGGCGATAGCCATCTTAATTATTATATTATCCGAAATTTCTGACACAACCGTCAAAGATGATGAATTTATGGCAAGTCTAGGAATGAATGATTTAGGACATATTTATCAACTTTCAAATAAAGAAATGAAAAGTTCTCGTATAGCAAGTAGTAAATCACAAAAACGGACTAGAAAGAAGGTTTAGCATGTTTAATACTCGAAAGAAAAAAGAAAGCAAATTATTAAAAGATCAAGAATTTGGAACCTCTTTAATTACTTATACATCTCCTCAATCTATTAATGCGGAGCAATTTCGTGCCATCCGTACGAATATTGAATTTGCTCAAGTCGATCGGAAGCTTAAGAGTTTACTAATTTCTTCTTGTATTCCGGCTGAAGGCAAGTCGACCGTTTCAGCAAACTTAGCGGTTGTTATGGCTCAAACAGAGAAAAAGGTTTTGATTGTTGATGCGGATATGCGTAAGCCAACCCTTCATCGAACTTTTAGAATCGATAATAAAGAAGGACTGTCAACCTTAATTGCCAATCCTGAGGTCAAATTTAATCAGGTAGTTCAACATAATCCCGAAACAGGTCTTTACTTATTGCCGTGTGGACCTATTCCGCCGAACCCTTCAGAATTACTCGGTTCAGCTCGTATGACATCCATTATGCATGAGTTGAATCAATATTTTGATTTGATAATCTATGATACGCCACCTATTACTGCTGTGGCTGATCCACAAATTTTAGCAACACGTGTGGATGGTATTTTGATGGTATTACGTTATGGCTATGTTCGTCGTGAGGAAGTACGCCAAGCGAAAGAAATCTTAGATAATGTCAATGCGAATATTTTAGGATATGTTATGAATGGTGTTCCGCGTGAAGAAGGATCAGGCTATTATTCATATTATGGTTATGGTTACGGTCATGATTCCGAAAAAGATAGCAAGGGTGAGTAATAAAAATGATTGTTGATTTACATTCACATCTTATACCCGGAGTAGACGATGGGGCGCAAACGCTAGAAGATTCTATTTACCTAGCTAAAATGGGTCAAGAAGAAGGGGTCCAACATATTGTTTTAACCCCCCACCATCGTAATGGTCAATTTATTAATCATAAAGAGGATGTTATAAAATTTACGGACAAATTATCTGCTGATTACGAAAGAGCTGGCCTACAAGTTAAAGTGTATCCCGGTCAAGAAATACGCTTAACCAAGCAATTTATGGAAGATTATTATAATGGTGATTTATTATCTCTAGATGGATCGGATAAATATTATTTGATTGAATTTCCAACTGCTAAAGTCCCAGAATTTGCGCCTAAAATGCTATTGCAGTTAATTGATATGGGAATAACACCTTTAATTGCGCATCCAGAAAGAAATCATCAATTAGCTGAAAATTATGAGGATTTATATGACTTAATTCAGATGGGATGTTTATCACAAATCACTTCTTCTTCTTATGTGGGCTTATATGGTGAAAAATTTCAAAAAACAGCAAGAGAAATGATTGAACTTAATTTAGCACATGTTATTGCTTCTGACGTCCACCATGTGGATTTTCGACCATTTAATATGAAGGCTGCATTTAATCAACTAGAACAAGATTTTGGTCAGGCAAAGGTCGACTATTTCTTACAAAATGCTCGGGATATCTTTAACGGAGATCCCATTCATAAGTTAGAAGCTAAACGCTCAAAATCAATAAGAAAAAAGAAAAAAAGATTCTTTGGACTCTTTTAAAAAACTTGATTGTCGTTTAGTAGCGACAATCAAGTTTTTTTATTTTCTAACTAAAAAGTTTATGCCTATTTATAGGCTGAAATCTACAAAGCGATTAAAAGAGTAGATAGAAGGAGGGTTATGAGGGCGATTGCTATTAAAAGATAAAGCTTGGTATCGAATGGATAAGGGATAGATAAAAGATAAGTTACGATCAGTATTTAATTGATAGTAGAAGAAGCCGTATTTGATAACCGTTTGTCGATTAGTATGATCTTCGAGTGTATTAAAATAGGAGCAATAGCGTAAATTGAGCCAAAGAAGGCTATCTAAACAACTATTAAAAGGTATGAAGAGGTGTTGGTCTTGGAGTATATTGTGTGAAATTTGTTCTAAGGATTGGTTGGAGTACCAAAAATCTCCGTTGCTATCAATGATTAGAGTATTAACATTGATATGGGCTGAACTTAAGTCGCATAAGAGTATGGGGATAATTGAATAATGAGATGGGAGGTAATGAGCTTTACTTAGCGCTTGATGAAGAAATGCAAAATAATGACGATGACACGGAGCAACTTTAATACTTATCTTAAAATTTAACGACAAGAATATCACCACCAAAAAATATTTATCAAACAAGTTGAAAATACCATATAGTAATTCTTATTTCAATAGAAAGGCGAACCAAAATAGCCACTTATATAAAATTTTATATAGCATAAGGATTCATATAAAAAAATAATAAATTGAATAGATAATCTTACTGTCGTGTTAATAATTAATGACAAAAGTATGAATCTAAAATGATTTCCGCTAGAATAACTTTGCCTGCTTATTGGGTCATGTTATACTATAGTTACTAAACAAAACTATTAAAAAAAGGGGGTTCTCATAGATGAAGAAAACAATTCAACAGCTGATCAATAAATCGGCTATTTGCTTGTCTGTTATCACTTTAATGGGCTTGACTCAAGCATCAGCCAATACCACCCATGTGGTCGAAAAAGGCGATACGATTTATAGCATAGCTCGTAAATATGGTTTGTCTGAACAAGACTTAATGGCTTTAAATGGCTTATCAAGTACAACTATCGATATAGGTGCTCAATTGATTGTGAGTATGGATGGAGGAGACAAAAGTAGTAATCAAGAGGAGGCAGGTTATTATGTCGTAAAAAAAGGGGATACCCTCTATTCCATTGCAAATAAATTCGGTTTATCCGTCGATCAATTACGATCTTTTAATGGTCTCACAGGTAACTATATAGATGTAGGTGATCGTTTAGCTTTAAATGGTTCAAATACAACAGATCAACCAAGTCAGCCACCGGTAGTGAAAGAAGATCCAGCCACTTATGTGGTTCAAAAAGGCGACAGTCTTTATAAAATTGCTAATGCCTACGGCTTAACGGTTAGTCAGTTAAAGGCTATGAACGGGCTGTCCTCCGACTTTATTGATGTAGGGGACTTATTAGCAGTAGCTGATGGAGGAACTACTTCTGTAACACCTGGGGGATCTAATCAAGGATCCAACAATCAAGGTTCGTATGTTGTTAATAAAGGCGATAGCCTTTATACCATTGCTTTAAGATATGGTGTGACTGTTAATCAGTTAGTGGCATGGAACGGCTTAGTTTCAGATTTAATCTATCCGGGAGATAAACTAGCAGTAACATCTAACGGATCAACTGATCTTACAAATCCCAACCGTCCAAGTCAACCGTCTTACTCATCCAATGCTTACACGGTTGTGGCGGGGGACAACTTTGATACTATTGCTCAAGCCTATGGTATGACTGGCCGTCAACTGATGGCTTTTAATGGTCGAACAGATACCATGATCTACCCTGGTGAAGTGATTTATTTACCAAGCTCAGGCTCCAATTATGTACCAAGTCAAACTAACACAACTTCTAATAACTCAACAGGTAATCAATTAACCACCACGCTAGATACATCCAGTGATTCTCAACCACAAAGCGATGGGCTAGGTATTAATAATGAAAAACCAAAGACTCTTAAAAAGGAGCCGCGCGAAGTGAATATTCGCAAACCTAAAACTTTACAAAAAGATGAAGATAAACTCACTGATCCGAGAACCAAGGCGCTAGATCCTGAAAGTATTGACTTGCCGACTCATGAAGTGACTGAAGGGGAAAAATTGGCTGATATTGCAAAGGCTAATGACATTAATGAAAATGATTTACGCCAATGGAACGGCCTCTTAAATGATGCGATTGAAGTAGGAGATATTCTTTACTTGAAGGATCCAAGCCAAGCGATTACAGTCTTTAAACAAGCTCGCCCATTAGAAGAAATTTATCCAATTAAGCATACTTTAATGGAAGACGAAAGAATTCAAGACTTATTAGAGGTTTACCCAGTAACAGAAGCTCAAATTATTGAATGGAGCGAATTAGAAGAAGGTAAAGAAATTGAGCAAGGAACAGAATTAACCCTTTCTCATTCTGAAAAGGCACCGAGTATTTATAAGGTGACTGAAGAAGATTCCTTAGAAAGTATAGCGAATCAATTCGAAGTTTCGGTTGAAGCGCTTCGTGAATGGAACGGTTTACTTGACAACGTGGTCTATATTGGTGAAGAAATTGCTGTCACTAATCCATGGGTAGACTACCATCAAGTAGCTCCTGGCGAGACACTCGAAGTTTTAGCAGACAAGTATGAAGTAAGTATTGACCAATTGAGACAGTGGAACGATTTACCAGCTGAATCAATGGTTGTAAATGGCGTGTTAATTGTATCGAATCCGAAAGCTTTTGAATTAGAAGATGAAGATAAGGATAGCGACGCTGAGAGTACTGAAGAAACAAGTGCTGAATAAAAAAAGATAAAGACAAAAACATCGCAAGCCTTGGCTGCGATGTTTTTTATTGCAATGAAAAATATAAACTCTTTACGAAGAAAGACTGAACCAAGCCGCGTGTTGTCCAGAAACAGCACCTGTTGCAAAAGCAGCTGTAATGTTATAGCCACCTGTATATCCATTAATGTCAATGATTTCACCACAGAAATAGAGGCCTTTCATTAATTTAGACGCCATGGTTTGAGGGGTGATTTCTTTTAAGTTAACCCCTCCACCCGTTACAAAACTTTTTTCAAGTGGTTGACTGCCATAAACAGTGAGTGGAAAAGCTTTGACTCGTTTCCACAGCGCTTCTTGAATAGAATGGTTGACTTGCTTATAAGCTGACTTTTCTTGGATTCTTACTTGTTTTTGAATCAAGCCATTTAGTTTGTCAGGTAACCATTGGCGCAGAATGTTATCAACTTGCTTTTCTCTTTGTTCTTCTGCCAGTTTCTTGAGCTCTTCATATGAAATATATGGGATAAGATCAATGGTTAGATTCGCAATTTTTTCTTGGCTTTCTTTAAGGTATAAATTGACATGGCCGGAGCATCTTAAAATAGCTGGTCCTGAATAACCAAAGTGGGTAAAAATCATATCCATTTGATGGGAAACAATTGTTTTCCCTTTTTTATCTAGTACTTTGACATTAACGTCCCTCAATGAAATACCTTGTAATGACTTGTCTTGAACAAAGGAATCGTTGGATAATAAGGGGACTTCAGTGGCATAAAAATCCGTCAAACTGTGACCAGCGTCTTTAGCCCATCGATAGCCATCTCCCGTCGAACCGGTGCGAGGATAGGCCTTGCCGCCTGAGGCTAAGATGACAGCTTTGGCAGTATATGTCGCTTTGCTGGTTTGAACACCTCTAACAGAAGCTGTTTCTTGATTATACAGAACTTCTTCAACAGGTTCACCAGCAATTACTTCAATGGCATAATGTTTCATCTCATTAATTAAACAGTCGCGAATGGTGCGCGCAGAGTCCGAAATGGGGAACATCCGCCCATGATCTTCTTCTTTTAATCGAACACCTCGTGTTTGAAAAAAATCGATTATATCTTGTGAATCAAATTGTTCTAATACAGAATAAAGAAACTTACCATTACCTGGAATATGATCAATGAATACTTCACGAGGTGAACGATTGGTGACATTACAGCGGCCTCCTCCGGTAAGAATTAATTTGCGTCCTAATTTATAATTTTTTTCAAGTAACAGCACACGCGCGCCATTCATGCCAGCGTGGATTGCTGCCATCATTCCGCTAGTGCCTCCACCAATAACAATAACATCAGGGCGATTCATCATTTTCCTCCTCGCTAGGCATTTGTTTTGATTGTATCATAGGAAAAAAATAAAAGGCAAAGTGTTTCCACTTGCCTTTTAGTATATAGAATTTACTATACCATTGGATAGACAGGAATTTTAGCTCGTGTTGCTAATTGTTTAGCGAAATAATCACTTAAGAAATAATCAACCATGCCGTGGATAAGAGTTCCTCCACCCACTAGAACAATTAAAACATATAAGAAGTTTTCACTGGCTTGGCTAAAACCAGCTTGGGTGATCACATAGACGACGAATACTTCAGCAACCGCATGAATTAAGTTGATGATGAAAGAAAACGTCCATTTATTGCGACTTGTTGCTAACCATTGCGGTTTTTGTTGAAGCATTTTAGCGCCAACAAAAGCAAATACAACGTGCGAAGCAGCTCTTGCAACAATAATCATAGGAAAGCCAGCTAATTGAAATCCCAGACTAGTACCTAAACTTACTAAAACAGCTGTAAAAGGCGAAATAAACATGGCCATAAAAATTGCCACATGACTAGCCAAAGTATAAGAAGCAGGAGGAATCACAATTTTAAGTGGCATAACCATTGGTATGATAATACCAATTGCTGTGAGTAAGCTAGCGAACGTCAATTGGCGTGTTTTAGATAAGCGAGTAGTTTGAGACATAAGAACCTCCAAAAAATTTACTATAAAAGCAGTTTAACAACAATCTATAATGGTGTCAAGACACCTGTCTATACATAGAGGATTTTTTCTTGTGACAAAGCATTTTCGATTAGCTTAAATTCTTTTAGACTAGGCACCTGTATGGTATGTGAATGAATACCATCCGTTAAGGATGCTAACATTTCACCTTCATAAGTTGCCATACGTTCTAGAAAGGCTTCAAGATCAGCTTGCGAATGAATATGAAGGGCAGCAGACAATAAACCATAAACCGGATGCTCTATTTGCACATCAAGCACTTTACCCTGATAGGCTAATATTGTTTCTAACTCTAGCCGCATTTGACTATCATCATGACGACAAACAATCACCCCCGTATACCCCTTAGTAGCAGTATTGTTAATCGGGGAAGAAGGAATTAAATATCCCTGATTAGTGGCTAAAATTTCTACTTTATGATGGGCACGTAATAAAGCAATATCTCCAACAATTACCTGACGACTGACTTGATAACGACTAGCTAACTCATTGGCCGTTATCGCTTCGCTTTGTTCTTTTAAGAATGCTAAAATGGCTTGGCGTCTTTCTTGAGCTTTCATAAATTTCACTTCCTTTGAAATGATTATACCATGAAGGCAAATGACTGTTGATCGAAAGCAAAATAAATTTGAAGCAGTGTGAGAAAATCGCTTGACATTAGGGGTTAATAAGGAATATAATAGTTGACGGTATTGTTTACCCCACACATGAGCCCCGGAAACTCATCGTAACCGTAAACAACTAGACAAATATTGGAGGAAAACAACGTGCGTCAAACATATATGGCTAAAAAGAACGAAGTTGAACGCAACTGGGTATTATTAGATGCCACAGATATCCCATTGGGACGCCTTTCAACTGTTGTTGCATCAATCTTACGCGGAAAAAATAAACCCACCTATACCCCACATGTGGATACAGGTGACTTTGTAATCGTAATTAATGCTGAAAAAATTGCCTTAACTGGTAAAAAAGCAACAGACAAGAAATATTATAATTACTCAGGACATCCTGGTGGAATGCGTGTCACTACAGCAGGTGAAATGCGCGACAAGAAACCTACACGCTTAATCGAACGTTCAGTAAAAGGAATGTTACCAGACAACCGTTTAGGTCGCAAACAATTCACTAAACTTTTTGTCTATGAAGGTTCAGAGCATAACCATGCCGCTCAACAACCTAAAAAATTAGACATCAATACATTAATATAAGGAGGGATTAAATGGCTACAGTACAATACTTAGGAACAGGTCGTCGTAAAAACTCATCAGCACGCGTACGCTTAGTACCAGGAACTGGTGAATTCACTGTGAATGGTAAGCCTTTGGAAGAATACATTCCATTTGCTCACTTACACGAAGTAATCAACCAACCATTCAACGCTACTGAAACTTTAGGATCTTATGATGTTATTGTGAACGTAAAAGGTGGAGGCTTCTCTGGTCAATCAGGTGCCATTCGTCACGGAATCGCACGTGCATTATTAAACGTCGATCCAGACTTCCGTCCTGCATTAAAATCAGCTGGACTTCTAACACGTGACCCTCGTATGGTAGAACGTAAAAAACCAGGTCTTAAGAAAGCTCGTAAAGCTTCTCAATTCTCAAAACGTTAATCAATTCTTTGTTATATCAACAATTACATTGTTTTTTGGGTTCAAGTTGGTTCAAATTAGCTTAAACCTTATAAAGAATTTAACAGATTTAAAGCATCGGCATCTTGCTGGTGCTTTTTTTCTGGCATTAATTGCAAATAGTAATTTTGAGTAGTTTGAATATTCACGTGTCCTAGACGTTGGGACACATAGGCAATATCGATATCCTGAGCAAATAAGAATGATGCGTGTGTGTCTCTTAAACCGTGGAAAGTTGTTTTTTCTATATTTAATTCTTCTAATAATTTAGACAGGAGTTTAGACTGATGAAAACTATTGAAATCAAAAATATAGCCATTTTCTTTAACCGGAATGTTAATAATTAGATCATATACCTCTTTATTAATAGATATATCTCGTTTTGCATTTTGGGTTTTTAATGAAGTATCATCTGAGGTAGGCCTGATAGAGTATCTAACTTTAATTCCATATTCATAAAGATTATCCGGTCGTATTGCTAACAGTTCTCCACGGCGCATACCGGTTTCTAATGCTAATAACACAAGTAAGTGAAACTCATCTTTTGGATGCTGTAACAAGTAGTTACGAAGCTTTTTAAAGTCTGTAATTGACAATGCTTTGTTTCGTTTAGGTGGATTTACTCCACGTGTTTTTACTAAGTGTGCAAAGTCGTTTGGAATATAACCACGAGCATAGGCATCACGTAAAGATGTTTTGATTTTTAGCAATACTTCATGTGTTGTTTTTCGTGAATGAGTTTTTGCGTATTCATCAATTTTCTTCTGAACAACGATATCATTTAAATCTTTTAACTGAATATCATTAAATAAAGTTCTAATGACACCTAAGGTACGAACATAGTTTTGAAATGTTGTTTCTTTCACATCGTTTACCTTCACCAGATAAATCCAACTCTCAAAGAAGTCAGCAAATGTAGTGGTTCTGTATGCTAGTTCCTTACCTTCGCCTTTTGCTAATTCCATCTCTAAAGCCCAAAGAGTGGCTTCTTTCTTAGTTGAAAATGTTTGAGTTAGCTTTTTGTGATGTCCGTGCTTATACAAAGAAACTTGAGCCCTATAAGATTTTCCTCTCTTTACAATACTAGCCATGCTATCAATTCCTTTCATAAAAAAGTTGATAAATGCTAGTTGAATACACATGTATTGTATTCTGTAACTAACATATTATCAACTGTTAATTGTTAGATAGATTGAGATTCAATAAATTTAATCAGTGATTTTTTGGTGTAACGTTCTTGTCTACCTACCATAAATCGTTCAAGAGAATCGTGTGATCTTACATACTTGTCGAAAGATTTAGGATCTACACCTAAAAAACGAGATGCTTGTTCACGAGTTAATAGGTATGGAAGTACATTTGTATTTGTATTAACTTTCAAAATATCATCTCCTTTTAAATGAAATAATGATTAGTTAAATGGATAACCTTGTTGTTTATAGAAAGAGGAATACTTTTTGAGCCACAATAAAACATCATTATTTGGTTCATAATAGTTAAACTCATTATGAAGAAAAGTTAAACAATCTTTTAATCCTTTCTCCCCCCATATATGTTGAATTTTAAATAAATAAGGAAACAATCCAGAACCATTTAAAATATGCTGTTGAGATTGTTCTAATAGATTTATTCGAGGTGACGGAGAATTGAACATAAAGGATTTTGTATCAAGTAAATTAAGCATACTTTTACTATATGCTGTTAGTTTGTTAGACTTTGCAGAATAAAACTGATACCGATCCGTTAATGCAGATACAAGTAAGTTCTTTAATTCTACATCGCTTTTTATACTCTTTAGTTCATCCGATATGTCATGAGCATAAGAACCTTTAAAAACTGCTTCGAATCTTATCCAATTATTATATTGAATAGCCTCTTTATAGCGAGTTCCCATTGTTTCTACTTGTTCTTTTTTCTTATCGTATACTCGCAATAAGGCTCTTATATTTTTACTCCGAGATCCCAAATAAAAGGTAGAAGTCTTATTATTTTTTGTTAAAGCTGATAAATCAGATAAATTCCTTCTCCCAGAAGCAGTTTTCACAATGTGATTCCCTTTTGATATCTGATTATAAATAGTGTCCACAGAAATACTTTCATTAATAAAATCAATAGCAATATCAATTCTTGATAGTCTAGATGTATATAAATCTGTTCGATCTACATTAAGCAGCAGTTCATGTAATTGTATTGATTGCCCAAATAATACTGTATATTGTTCTCTGTACCTCATCCAAGCATGTGCAGAAAATTTTATGCAAACCCCCATTTGAATGAAGTCTGTATGAAAGGCAATTGCAAAATAGTATGGCGCATCGTTACAAAGTAGTCCCTGATTATAACCATTAGGAAGTGAATTCGTAGAGTAGTCTAATTCTCCAAGTACTGATTCAACATCTGACAATCTAATGAATTCACTTATTAAAGTTTGTGCTATCATTGTCCATTCATCAATTGAAGTTGGTCTTTTCTTAGCTTGTAAAACTAATGTAAATTCATCAATTTGAACATCTAGCAAATTATCACTCCTTTTAAGTTCGTAAAAACTGATATAAAAACTTTTATAGAAAGATTTGTTTCTTATGGAGCGGGGGTTATTACATAACCCCCGCTTACTCATTGAAATATTCTATAGCTTTTAATATATCGAAATCTAAATAACTGAAATGACAAAGTTTTGGTTGATTAGCAATTAAAGGACAAATGAAAAGTCCTTCACCTAATTGGAAATCCTTTTCTTTAATATCAATACCTGGTCCAAAAGCTGTTATATATGTTTGCTTTTCAGCATTTCCTATAACAAACTTTACTGGAAGATTTTCACGAATATAAGTGGGTATTAAGTTTGAATCTGATTTTTGCATAACAAACCAAATAAAAAACCCGATCTGACGTCCTTCTAAAACTACTTGTGAAATTAAAGACATTACTTCGTCACGCTTTTTCTTTTCCTTTGATTGCAATTGAGATTGAAAGCTTGCAAATTCATCAAAAATAAAAATGTGTGATGGGTAACCAAAATCTATATACGTAGCTTCAAGTTTCGAATTCAGTTTTTCTTTTAATTCAATTTTAGATAGAGTCATTAAATCAATAAATTTCTTTAATAAATCAACGATATCATCAAAGTTTGAAGCAGTATTTTGAGCAGATATTCTTTCACCTAGGACAGATAAACTTGAATTTTTAGGGTCTACGAAATAAAGACTATATTTATCTTTTTTAAGTTGCATTTGAAGAATTAAAGAATACAATGCATATGTTTTTCCTGAACCTGTTTGTCCAACAAATAGAGAACTATGTATTGGTATTTTAGTGAATTTATCTATGACTAAATATCGTTCTTCAACTTTTATAACATATTCTCGTAATTCATCTAAACTTCTAAAAATAAGTTGTCGATTAATTTTACTGTTAAAAATATTGAACACATAATAATTTTCATCATGAGATAGATAACTTCTTTCTACAACATATTTATTTAGTGCAACAGATAGATCACTCGTTCTTATATCTTTATTCATGTGAATATTTTCGATATATAGTTTTCCAGTGAAAAAATCGTTGCTGAAGTCAATTTTAATTTTTGGAAGAAGAGCAATTTTTTTATTGAAATAATATCTCGTATTAAAATAATGGGAATCTAAAAAAGCTCTTCTCAAATTAAGCACCATATTATAGTGCATAAAGGCATACTTTATGCCTTTATGCACTTTATTTCTCACGCACCAAATTAGTATTTGTACTAAGCTGATTGAACATATAATAGATATTAAATAAGGTGTAGTATATCGTGATATATCTAATTTAAAAAAATAATCAATTAGACAGATAAATAAGGTCATTGCAATGAAACATATCACTGCAATAAACAAATAGATACCATTTTGAATTCTCTTCGTGCTAATATTTTTATTTATGTTTAACATTAACTTTCTCCACATTCTCGAATCGAAGAATTAAATCAAAATCTATAATAAAAGATTTTTCAGGAATGTAATTGACGAGCTTTACATATTCCCCCTTATGTATATTAACTGAAGTTTTATTATTCAGTATGGTAACATCAAACGTATTTAAAGAATTGGTTTCACGTTTCAACCCACTTTTTTTATCAATACCATAATCCGTCTCATCTTTAGTTATTAACAGGGTTAAAGTTACTCCACTCTCATCGGGACTTTTTTTACTAATGTAAGGTCGCTGTGATACCAAACGATAGAGATTGTGTGTATTCTTTAAAAACTCTTCTGCTTTAAACTTATTTTCAATGAAAACCCATGCATTTGCAATTGGCATATTTAAAACCTCTTTTTTCAAATTATTAAGTTAGCGCTAACTTACTTACAAGTCTAAGGAAAATTTTAAAATAAATAAGAGATAAATAGTATTTTGAGGAATACATTTATAAAGCAAGTTTACAAATAATTAATACGAAGGTATACTGTTTGTGTACTTTCAAAAAATGTTGGAGGAATTTATGGATAATAACTTAAAAAAGTTGAGAATGATGAAGAATTTAACTCAAGAGCAGCTAGCTGAAGAATTGAACTTATCTCTTTCAACAATAAAGAAATATGAGGGTGATAGACAGATACCAATAGAACAAGCTTTAGAAATATCTAATAAATTTGATGTAACCTTAGATTGGTTGTACTGCAAAAAGGATATAATTAATGAGAGAGATACGTTGGTTGAAGTTTTGCAATCTCTAAATAAAGTTTTTAAAATGACGACAAGAGAGACGCACAATGGGGACGATGTAGTTCTATTAGTTGATTCGAAATTCAGGGATTTTTTACAAGAAATAAATGATATATATATCGCTAGTATGTATTTTAATTATCAGGAAAAGGAAAAAGAAGACCCAATTATTAATGATTTACGGAAAAGAATTTTTGAAAAGTATGAACCCATTTTAAAAAAAATTTTTGAGGAAGTGTATTTTGACGAAGAACATGCATGTGAAGTACATGATATTAATGATACTAAACTTTTGGATGTTTTAGAATAAAAGTTAAATATGAACCAATTCAATGGACATTCTGGTGTATATTGATGAAAATCATAAAGGAGGTTTATAAAAGATGACAAAAAATCATGAAGAGACAGCTTTATTGAAGCAAATTAAAGAAGTGCTTTTAACTTTCCCGAAATACTGGGAAGAAGATGTTTTGTTAAGAAATAGAGTCGTTGAAGATTTTAGATCATATGATCAAGAATTAATAGAAGCACTTTTATCAAATAAATTAGTAAAAGATACATACTCAATTACTTTAGAATCTACTAATATCTTTAAAATTGAAGAATTCATTAGTATGTTGCGATATAAAAATTATTGGGAAAATAGCTATACAAAATATTCTAATGAAATTGGATTAACAAGTGAGGGTAAATACTTAAATTATAATACAGATGTGGTTTTAGATTTTCCTCATAAAGATTCTATTTTAGAAGGTGGAATGACAAAAGAAGAACAAGGAAAGAAAGAAATATATTATCATAATGTACTAGCAAAAGAAGAAATTGATACTTTGTTATCTCCAAAAATACTTACAAATATAAAGAAATATGATAAAAATGGGGAATATAATATTAATGAGTTTAATGATAAAGATAATTTTATTATTAAAGGGAATAACTTAATAGCATTAAATACATTAAAAGAAAGGTATGAAGGAAAAGTAAAATTAATATATATAGATCCCCCATATTTTTTTGAAAAAACTAAGGCTTCAGATACATTTAATTATAATTCAAACTTCAAATTATCTACATGGCTAACATTTATGAAAAATAGACTGGAGATAGCAAAAGATTTATTAGCAGATGATGGAGCAATCTTTATTTCAACAGGTAATGATGGACAAGCTTATTTAAAGCTTTTGATGGATGATGTTTTTGGTAAAAATAATTACATAGAAACATTCATATGGAAAAATTCAGATAATGCCAACACTCTTGGTAAAAAAAGTAGGAGTGATATTGAATTTATACATGCTTATGAAAAAACTTATCAAGTTGATAAAAAATGGATAGGTAAAACAAGTGAAAATGATGATGCTCCATTACTTAATAGAGGAAATAATTATAACATTCTCAAATTCCCAAAAGGAACCATATTTTTCAATATACCTGATGGAATTTATGAAGCAGGTATTTATGGAAGAGTTGAATTGATAGAAAATCTTATTGTAGAAAATGGTAAAAATAAGAATTCTATAAAAATTAAAGGAGAATTTAAATGGGGACAAGAAAATTTAGACAGAGAAATTTCAGAAGGTACTTATTTTTTAATAAAAACAAAAACATTTTCTATAAGGTATCAAAAACTAGAAGCTAGTCAAGTTTCACCTGAGAAATTTATAGATGAAGTATATTTAGAAAAAACTATAGGAGTAGGTGTATATGAGGATTCTAATACTCATTTAAATAAGCTGGGCATTAACTTTAGATATTCAAAGCCAGAATCTCTAATTGCATTCTTCATAAGAGCTGTAACAAACGAAAATGATATTGTTTTAGATTTTTTTATGGGATCCGGAACGACACAAGCAGTCGCCCATAAAATGAATAGACAATATATAGGTGTTGAACAGATGGATTATATAAATACAGTATCCGTACCACGTTTACAGAAGGTAATTGAAGGTGAACAAGGTGGTATTTCTGAAGATGTGGATTGGAAAGGTGGAGGAAGCTTTGTTTATGTTGAATTAGCAAGCTTGAATGAAAGATATGTAAAAGATATTCAACAGGCTAGCAGTGAGGCAGAATTAGAAAAGGTGCTCTCCACTATGAAAGAAAGTGCTTTTTTAAATTTCAAAGTAGATTTAGAGAAAGTATCTTCAAAAAATGAAACCTATAACAATCTATCTTTAGAAGAAAAGAAAGAAGTATTAATCAAGGTGTTAGATATGAATCAACTGTATTTAAGTTATTCTGAAATGGAAGATGAACAGTACGCTATACCAGAAGATGTTAAAACTTTTAATCATTATTTCTATCAAAGAGAAGGTGTAAAAGATGAGTAATGAGATCTTACACAAGCAGATTGTAGAGAAGTTTAATAGTATTTTTTCATCTCCACCCCCAGAAGTGCCTGATTATGTATCAGATAATTTAAGTCATACATTAAGACCTTATCAAGAACACGCTTTATCACAGTTTATTTTCACACAAGAGATAGAGCAAGCTGATATATATTCTAATCACTTACTTTTTCATATGGCAACTGGATCAGGAAAAACTATGGTATTAGCTTCAAATATTCTTTATTTATACAAAGAGCATAATAAGCAGAATTTTATATTTTTCGTAAATAGTGACGCTATTATAAAAAAAACTCAAGACAACTTAACAAATACCAATTCTTTAAAATATTTATTTAGAAAAAAAGGAATTGTTATTGATGGAAATCACATTGATATAAAGATCGTTGATGTATTTCCGACCTTACCAGATCCTCATACAATTTATTTAAAACTAACAACCATACAAAAGCTTCATTTAGATTTAACAGAGCCAAAAGAAAATTCATTAACCTTTGAAGGATTGGAAGATATAGAATTAGTTTTATTAGCTGATGAAGCTCATCATATTAACTCATGGACTCGTAGAGATAAAAGAAAATTAAACACACAAGAGCAAGAGGAAAGAACATGGGAAAATACAGTTAGCAGGCTATTAAAACTTAATCCATCTAATAGATTACTAGAATATACTGCAACGATTGATTTAACGAAGGATGTTTTATTTGAAAAGTATCGAGATAAAATTGTTTATCAGTATGATTTAAGACAATTTATGAGAGATGGTTATTCAAAGAATGTCATGTTACTTAGAGCTGATGAAGAAGATAAAAATAAGATGTTAAACAGTGTTTTATTAAGTCAGTATAGAAAATATGTCGCAAGAGATCATGGTATAGATTTAAAACCGATTATATTTTTTAAATCAAACCTGATTAAAAACTCTCAAAATGCTCAAGAGAAGTTTATTGATCTAATTAAAGGCTTAGAGCCAGAAGAATTAAAAGAAGTGATAGAAAAGGGTTATGCTATCTATAAGCACCAACGAAGTATTTGGAGCAGTATGTTCGCTTATTATAAAAAAATAGATCTACATCAAGTGGTTCAGGACTTAAAATGGGATTTTGCAGAAGGAAATCTTTTAAATGCAAACGATAGAGATTTTTTATCCGAAGAAAATGCGTTGATTTTAAACAGTTTAGAAGAAGCCAATAACCCTATTCGTGTGATTTTTGCCGTTGCAAGGCTGAATGAAGGTTGGGACGTCCTTAATCTCTTTGATATTGTCCGCATTAGTGAAGGAGCAACCAAAACAAAGGCAACAACAGACAGTGAAGCACAACTAATCGGTCGTGGTGCGAGATATTATCCTTTTGAATATAAAGATAAACATTCTTACACCAGACGCTTTGATTTTGGAGGAGAAGATTCTGAATTAAGAGTGATCGAGTCGCTTCACTATCATACAATTAATGACAATGCCTATATTAAAAATCTAGAAAAGTCTTTAAAATCAGCTAATATTCAAGTAAAAGAAGATAAATACCAACATTTAGAAGCGAAGGTTAAACCTTCTTTTAAAAAGAATCCTATTTTTAAACATGGAAAGATCTATATCAATAAATTAATCGAAACAACAGCAGAAGATTATAACAATTTAGAAAAGTACAATGTTTCAACTGTCTTTGACATACCGTTTGAAATGGCGATTGAACAGAAATATGGAAGCAAAATCTCACATAAAGTAGCCACTCAAACTCATGAAGTCAGCTGGAAGGTTGAAGAAAAGTATATTCAAAAAGCCATTCAGAGACGACCTTTTTTTCATTATAGTAATCTGAAAAATTATATGCCTTCCATTTCAAGTATGAAAACCTTTATAGAGAGCAAGGATTTTTTAGGCGAATTAACTCTATATGTTTCTTTACCTTCTGAAACTGAAATAGTGGATTTAAATCCAATCACAAAACTTGAAATGGTAGAAAGCTTTTTTGAATCCATGGAGAAAAAGATCCGACTCAACTATATGAAAAATCGTGGGACACCAGTCTTTGAAGGCGTACAATTTTCAAAATTAATTAATGATTATCAAATTGAATTAAACAAAGTTAATCAAGGAATTTCAGACATAGATGAATTAGTACAGCCTCGAAATATGAGAGATCATGATTGGTTTATTTATGATAAAGCGATTGTAAACTCTTTGGAAAACTCATTTATAAATTTCATTAATGATTATATAATACAATTAAAAGAAAAATATAATGAAGTTTATCTCATAAGAAATGAACGCAAAGTAAAGATAGTTGAGATCAATGGAACGAGAGGATTCATGCCAGACTTTTTATTATATCTTCAAGATGAAAGGTGTACCTATCAAATATTTTTAGAACCAAAAGGAGATCATTTAAGGCTTCAAGATAAATGGAAAGAAGATTTTTTATCTTCACTTGGAGAAAGAGACGATGTAGAAGTTTTAATTGAAAATGAAGAAGTTCGTTTATTAGGAATTAAATTTTATTCAGAAACTGCTGAATTGAAAGAAAGATTTAGAAACGACTTTATAGAAAAGCTTGTAAACTAATTAAAAATAAATCTGCCAGTTAGAACGGTAGAGTTTTTTTAATACTTTTCTGTACGTTTATATCAATTATACTGTATTTTCAAAAGATAGATGATAAGTGATTGTTAGCTGATGAAACTTTCATTTCAATTTTGTCCTGTTCTTTTGGCTTGTCTGAGTCTTTTGCAATTGATTCAGGAGATTTCAAGCTAGCATTAGCTTGTCACTGATTAATTGTACTTTTTGTTTATGTAATAGCTAGACTAACCTTTTATCGAAGTTTATTTGACACACCAACAGATTATCAATAACTTTCATGTATACATTATGTATTAATTGAAGTGAAAATAAAATCAATAAAATAGAGATAACTTTAAATAAAGCAGTATTCAACTAGCATCTGTAATTTTGGTGTAAATTGGTTCAAATTATGTCAATTTTAATCCTTTTCGAAGCATTTATATATATATATCAATTTCAAAAATATTGATATATATGTATTACAATGGATTAGAGTTACTAAAAAATCCTCTTGATATTTCTCAAAACGTTAGGACAGTCGTTGCGAACTTGTTCCCTTACGAATGTGCTATGGGACGGAGATTCCGCAGGAATCGAGTACCAATCATTATTACAGCAGATATTCAAGACACTTTCCTTTATTGGAAGGTGTTTTTTGTTTTTAAATTTTATTTGTTATTTTTAATTTTATATAGTACACTTAAAAAATATAAGAAGGAGAGTGAGTAAATGGGAAATATGTCAGACGGTTTTTCAAGTATACTATACATGGTATTTGTAATTATTTTTATTGTAGGTATGTGGAAACTTTTTGAAAAGGCTGGTGAAGCTGGGTGGAAGTCACTGATCCCTATTTATCAACTATATATTCAATTTAAAATTGTATACGGTAATGGATGGAAAGTGTTATGGCTATTAGTTCCGCTAGCAAATATCTATTTTATCATCATGTTTTGTTTAGACTTAGCAAAAGTGTTTGGAAAGGGTGTTGGATATGGTCTCGGGCTTCTTTTCGGATTCCCACTTTTTTCAGTAATTTTAGGCTTTGATGATTCAGAATATTTGGGACCAAAACGTAAATAAATGATGCACCTATTTTTATTATATGAATATCATTTATACTTAAACATCTTCCGTTAGGGAGATATCAGTATGTAGATAAAACCCTCTAGATCACAACTTATAGTGATTTAGAGGGCTTTTATATGTATAATAAAGAGAAAATGGGTGATTTCCATGATGTCAGTCAATGCCGATAGTAAAACATTTGAAGCACGTAATCAGATCGCTTTTCATGCCCTTGAAGAACTCGTTCTTGAAGACCATCTTCTGAGAAAAATTGATCGCCCTATAGATTTTTCATTCAACTATGCTGTAGTAGAAGATGTCTATTGTTTGGATAGTGGACGTCCAAGTTTTGATCCGATTACGCTTATCAAAATCTCATCATTCAACATCTCTAAGGTATTCCAAGCATGCGCCAAACCATTCAAGAAATTCAAGTGAATGTTGCTTATCGCTGGTTCTTAGGATTATCTCTCACGGATTCAGTGCCCCATTTTTCAACCTTTGGAAAGAATTACAAGTGGCGTTTTGAAGGAACAAGTATCGCCCAACAGATCTTTAGCCAGATACTCACGCAGTGTTTGGAGGCAGGAGTAGTCGATACCCAAGCAGTTTTTATGGATGTACTCACGTCAAAGCTTGTGCGAATGGCCGAAAATATACCAACGAAGAAGTGCCGGTACAAGCCAAATGGTTGGCAGATGAAATGCTGGAAGCTGTTCAAGCAGATCGGATGATTCATAGAAAAAAGTCGCTAAAAAACACAAAAAAGGAGACCTTAACAAAGTCCCAAACAATCAGTCCCAATGATCCGGAGGTAGGGTGGTTTCATAAAGGGGACCATGGCCAAGTTTTTGCCTATACTATTCAAACAGCTTGCGATCGCAAGGGGATGGGTATTAGCTTATAGTGTCCATTCAGGAAATACCTACGATACACTGGCTTTCCCCTTCTTATTTGAAAAAATCCCTTCTTTTAATCCGACTTATTTAATAGCAGATGCAGGGTACACAACGCCTATCAATGCACATTTTCTATAAAAATATGAAAATACACTGGTGTTCCTTATACGCGACCAAGACGCAAACTAAAAATAGAGATGTTGCTTATGACGCGTACTATAATTGTTATTTAGATATAAATTGCAAATACAACTTAGCCACCTAGTACAAAGGAGTCCTCGCCCATGAGAAGTGTGAGTTCAATGATCCGTGTAGCTGTTTAATCTTTCTGTGAGGGTTTGATAAGGAGCTGAGCCATGGTAGCCTGATGGGCTGAGCGGTTTATCTGGCGTTTACGCTAGGAAACCATGGCGAAGGAGGCTCCTTGTCAAGCCCTCACGTCAAGCTGTTTTCTGTTCATTCTTCCACGCCTTAACAAACACTTCGTGAGCCGTGGCGTAACCTAATAGCTTCCGGGGCCTGTCATTCATCCATTGTTGAATGCGATCAATATCTACCTGTGTATACCTAGCTAAAGACTCCCCTTTTGGTATATAGCGTTGAACGAGACGGTGTTGGTTTTCACTGGTGCCACGCTCCCAAGATGAGTAAGGGTGAGCGAAGTAGACCTCAGCTACAGAGGAGACGGCTTTTGTGAGTGAGCTGAATTCTGAACCGTTATCACTTGTAAGAGTCTTAAAGAGTCGCTCAGCTTACTCTCCTAGGGAGTTCATGAGTTGAGTGATCGCTTGATAAACGACCTGACTTGTCTGATTCTTAATCAAAATAAGCCACTCAAAGCGTGAGTGTCGTTCAACCAACGTCAATAAGGCAGGGTCCTCTTCACCATGCGGACCTACCACAGTATCGATTTCCCAGTGTCCCCATTCCT
>NZ_JBNUPG010000009.1:0-65941 GCF_050409545.1 Facklamia sp. P12932
CAGAAGCTCCCTATTTTTATTTGTTTTATGTCACATATGTATTATCGTCTAACATCTAAGGAAAGATATCTTTGGTAAATTACCAAATGCGAACGCGCTCCTCTGGAGCTAGCCACATGCCGTCCCCTTCTGACGTTTCAAATGTTTCATGAAATTCATCAAGATTCTTCACTTGGACATTGGCGCGTAATTCTGCCGGTGCATGAACATCTACTTGAAGCAACATTAATTCATACTCTGGACGCGCTTTTTGACACCAAATACGGGCCCAATTGATAAAGAACTCCTTATAATCTGTTTCTCCTTCATTTTTTAAGGCATTTAATGCAGCTGTCAAACCACCTCCATCTGCAATGTTTTCAGAAACGGTTAACTTGCCATTTACTTTCCCTTGGCCAAACGGTATACCATCCCATTGATCAACCACCGCTTGAGCTTTTTGGTTAAAAGCTTCAAAGTCTTGCTCAGCCCACCAGTTATTCAAGTTACCATTTTCATCAATTTTAGCGCCATTATTATCGAAAGCATGCGAAATCTCATGAGCTATGACAGCTCCAATTCCTCCATAATTCGCCGCTCTTGATTGATCCAGACTATAGAAAGGAGCTTGTAAAATAGCGGCTGGGAAACAAATATTGTTTAAAGTGGGATTGTAATAGGCGTTCACTCTATCTGCTGGCATCAACCATTTATCTCGGTCCACCGCTTGCTTGTATTGTGAAAAATGGTCCTTTTGATGAATCCTCTTTAACGATAAACAATTTTTAAAAAGAGAGCTCTCTGCATTCACTTTTAAGTCTTTATAATATTCTGGATAGTCGTTTGGAAAGCCAATTAGATAGTTAAATTTTTCTAACTTTCTAATTGCTAATTGAATGGTTTCATCACTTAACCATTGGTTCTTTTCCAATCTTTTTTTGTAAACTTCAATCATCGCTTTGACCATGCTCTCTATATCCCTACGAGCTTCGAATCCTAGATATTTTTTGCCATAATAGGTGCCTATCACTTGATCAAACAGATCCCTTACTAGGTAAAAATAAAATTTTTTCGCTTTCATCGGTTCAGGCGTTCCCGATAGAGCCAATGAAAACTCACTGCCTTTTAAACGAAAATCTTCACCTAACACTCCGGATAGGTCATTAATTGTGCTTACTATTATCCAAGATTTAAGAAGTTCAATATTATCCGACTGAACAATTTCATCTAGATGTTCAAAAAAAGAAGGTTGAGTAACAATAATTTTTTCTGGCACTTCTTTGATAATCTGCTTAATAAAAGAATCAATTGCAATTTCTTGACAATAATCTTTCACTTCAGCAATGGATCGTACATTATAATTTTGGGTATAGTCCGCTAATTCTTCTTGCGTTTTCTGATAGCTAGCTAATTTACGATCAAATTCTATACAGTTTTTTACCCATTGTTGACTTTGGTCCTTATTATAACCAAGACTTATTAATAATTTTTCGCTTTGTTTTTGGTATATGTTCAAAAGAAATTGTCCTTTTTCATTTTCTTCATCGTAATATGGAGTATCTGGCAAAATTAACCTTGGGACATCCATATAAAGGCAATTTTGTTCCGCATTTTTCATGTCTGGTTCAACGGATAAGTTAATTAACGAAGGTAATTTATAGTTTAATAGTTCCACCATTTTAGCTGTAATAGCTTGATAATCTGCTTGTGAAAGGATACTATTTAAAAAGTCTTTAGCTTCTGCCAAATTGTCTTTCTCTTGATGTTCAAAATCAAGTGCTTTTTTATAAAGCTTGATAAACTCTAACATTAAAGGATCCGTAGTAGTTAGTTTGCCTTCAACTAACGCGTTGATATCCTTCAAACAAACTTCTTCAACTTTCTCGGCTAATGACATAAATCCACCTGTAGCTGGTTTGTCTGAAGGAATCACCGCTTCTTCTAGCCATTCCCCATTTACCGCTTGATATAAATCATCTTTTAATAAAGAGTGATTGATCGCCATAATAATTCCTCCTCTTTTGTTGTTTTATTCTCTTAATTATAACATTTTATTTCAAATGCATAAAAAAACCGGGAAATAGTTCCCGATCTTCTTTTAAAAGATAATATGATCATCATAACCTAACCAACGCACAAGCAACCGATTAGGAAGATACATGAAAAAGGTTAAGGCCATATTAAAGATTAGAGTTGGTCCTAAACGCATCACAACATAGTCTTCAAAAAGAAGCCTACTTAGTCCTACTTGTTGATAGAAAAGATAAACAACGAAATCAATAATAGTTATTGAAACGATAAATAACATCATATGGATAATAGCGTTGCGTGGAAAGTGACGCCTGATTGAAAGAATAAAATATGCGCTGAGAAAATAAAGAATGGCGTATAGGCCTAAAATGGTTGAATTATAAGCATCTGCTATTAACCCTATAAAGAAAGCATAGATCATAATTGAAGTATTACGTAAATAAAAGGAAAAGGTTACAATAAAATAGAGCAGTAGATGTGAAACAATGATTTGTTCATTTCCTAAAAAGGCTGTGGGAAAGATAGAGGGCAGGGCTGAATCGATTACTAAGGCAAAGAGTAAGACAAGTGGAACAATACCCACAATGTTTCTTTCTCTTTGATAGCCAAATTTAGTCGAAAAATTATTCATCTTGCTGAGCTCCTTCACGTAAGATCACTGTTACAAATCGAATATCAGTCATCTCTCCAGCCGGTTTTACTCTTACCGTTTGGAATAATCCTTGGGCATCCATTTCTGTTTGGGTAACTTCTCCAACAAAGAGCGAGGCTGGTATTACCCCCCCTAAACCAGAAGTAATGACCATATCTCCCGCTTTTACTTTAGCATCTGGCAAAACTTGAGTCATGATGAATTCTTTATCCTTCGGGTCATAGTCACTGATCACACCAATTGCAGAAGATCCATCTTTATCCGTTTGAACACGAGCCGATACCATACCGTCTTTTGATTGGTTGCTAGTTAATAAAAGAACCTTAGAAGATGAAGGATATACCTCTATAATACGTCCAATCAGACCGTTTCCAGCCATAACAGCCATATTTTCTTCCATACCCTGTTTGGAGCCTAAATTGATAATAAGGGTTTCTGTCCATTGATCAGGATTTCTTGAAATAACAGTACCATGAATACTGGTGAATTTAGAAAGAGTTTCTGACAAGTCAAGTTCTTGTCGTAATTTTTCATTTTCAGTCTCCAAATCGGCAATACGCACTTGCATTTCATAAGATTTATCAATTTTTGATTTGAGTGCTTCATTTTCTTCAAAAGTATTGACTAAATCGTCCACAGAATTCACAAACTGAACCACCATGCTTACTGGTTCAGAAAATACTCTGCCGGTCCAGGAGATTGTTTCATTAACAGCTGTTTTGACCACATTATTCGTTCCATTGAAAAGAGAATAAGCGATTAAACTGCTAATGACAATCCCACCCAGAAGAATTCCAATTAACTTCTTATTATTAAGCATATTTTGCCTTCTTTCTACTAGTAAACAATTATCTTAAACTCCGCTCAATCGCTGATGATTGACGATCCAACTCATTAAACATACGTCCTGCACCCATAGCGACACAGTCG
This sequence comes from Facklamia sp. P12932, assembly GCF_050409545.1. NCBI lineage: Bacteria > Bacillati > Bacillota > Bacilli > Lactobacillales > Aerococcaceae > Facklamia > Facklamia sp. P12932. Next base: position 3,593 of record NZ_JBNUPG010000009.1, read on the forward strand.
ATGGGTAAATCGGCTCTTCGTACAGAAAGACCTAATTCTTTTTCAATTCGTTCTGGTAGATGTTTAAGTAAAGACCCGCCACCAGTCAAAATAATACCTGTTTCCATGATGTCTGCAGATAATTCAGGGGGGGTTAATTCTAACACCTGTTTTATTCCTAAAATAATTTGATGAATTACTACATCAATTGCTTTTGCAACTGTCTGAGTGGATACTTTGGCTTCATTGGGCACGCCGGTTATAACATCTCTACCTTTTACAATTAAATGATCATTTTCTTCTTTAGGATCATACAAGGCTTCCCCTATCACTATTTTTAAAGTCTCTGCCGTATAATTTCCTATAATTAAATTGTGTTCTTGGCGAACTTGAGATTGAATTTCTTCATTCATATTATTACTGGCTGCACTAAGCGTTAAGGAATCAACAATCTCGCCATATGATAAAGTGGCGATGTCGGTAGTACCTCCACCGATATCCACAATCATTTTTCCTCTTGCTTCTTCAAGTGCTAAATTCGCTCCTAGAGCTGCTACAAAAGCCTCCTCAACAATCATTGCTCGGTTGATTCCTAATGATTTGATTGCATCAATTAGTGCCTTTCTTTCTACTTTAGAAATTTGGCTTGGCGAACTAATGACAACTTCTGGTTTTGAGAAGGAATGACGTAAGGCTTGAGTAATAAAATGGCCCAACATCATTTTGGTCATTGAGAAGTTAGCGATAACGCCCTTACGAATGGGGTAAATCATTTCATAACGGTTTGACGTTCTTCCAACTAGTTTCGATGCTTCTTTTCCATAGGCAACAACTTCTCCTGATTCTTTGTCAATTGCTACTATAGAGGGTTGGCGCAATGCAATACCCTTTCGTGCAATGTAAATGATGGTTGTTGAAGTGCCTAAGTCAATTCCAATTTGCTGTTTGCCAAAAATCCCCATGCATTCATCCGCCTTTCAAATAATAGCAATAGCTTTGTAAATTATAGCAAAAAAAAAGTTTAAAAACTAGCGAACCCTTTCTTTGCTCAACTGAATTTTAAATTTTGGAAATTTCATTTGGTTTTTAAACAACTGCTTGAGCACGATTATAGCTATCAAAAAATACCGCAAGGTTATTTAGTTCCCTTACGGTATTTTTTGATTCGATAGATTAGATTGGTCGAAAGTCTAGGCTAATTTTTCAACATTAACTGCTTGAGGTCCACGAGCGCCTTCCTCAACTTCGAATTGAACTGCTTGTCCTTCTGCTAAAGTTTTGAAGCCTTCACCTTGGATGGCTGAGAAGTGTACAAATACGTCTGAGTCACCCTCACGTTCGATAAAGCCAAAACCTTTAGATTCGTTAAACCATTTTACTGTACCTTGTTCCATTTACAAATATCCTCCTCGTGCCTAAGCACCTGTATTAATTATATTCTTGCTCTTGGTACGAAGTGGAATTCCCAAACTATGATACCCCTTACAAAAACATATCTAAATTCTAACATAGCTTGTTATTCTATTTCAATAGTTTTCAAGTATTTTATCATTTAGCATTTAAAGATAACTAAATAAAACAATCACTCGCTTCACGCAAACTCAAATAGCAATCGTTTCCAATAATCAAATGATCCAAAAGTTCAATCCCCATCATCTCCCCACACGCTATCATTCGCTTGGTAAATAGCAAATCTGCCTGTGAAGGATCTGGATTACCAGAAGGATGGTTGTGAGCAATAATTAGCCTTGCAGTTGGATATTTTACCGCTTCTTTAAAAATTTCTCTTGGGCAAGCTACCGAACTATTGACCGAACCGATAAAGATGGTTTGTTTTTTGATAATTTCATTCTTACTATTTAGAAAAAGAGCGACTAAATGTTCTTGATGAAGGTCTCCCATCTCTTTAATCAACCATTGCCCTGCTTGAGAAGTTGAAGTTAGAACGCCCTGTTTTTTAAATTGGGCATCTTGCACTCTACTCCCAAACTCAATCGCTGCTTTTATCTCAACTGCTTTAGCAGGACCAATTCCTTTAATCGATTGGAGTTCACTAAGTGAGGCAATTTTTAAAGTGTTGAGTGGTTCAAAATGACTAAGCAAACGAATGGCTAAGTTTAAGACATTTTCTTTTTTGCTTCCTGTTCTAAGGAGAATAGCCAACAATTCATGATTGGATAAATTTTTAGCACCGTATTGTCTGAGACGTTCGCGCGGCTGGTCTTGCTGGGTCATTTGACGGATACAAGAGTTATTCGATGACAAAAGAATTCCCCCTTACTGCTAGTATCAATAAATACAAGAAGTAAGGAGGAAAAGTGCTCGCTATTATTCAATAAGTTAAATCATTTGGTGAGCTAAGAGATAGGCTCTAGCTTCTGAGACAAAGTATAGAGAGCCCGTTATTAATAAGAGGGCCTGCTTATTATTTTGATTATTTAATTGATAATCATTCATCCAACTTTTCCAATCATCAACGTAATGGGCTTTATGACGATTGACAATTGATTCGGCTTGTAAAACTTCTGCAAAATCTTTTTCTTTCATAGCTTCGAAATGGTGGAAGGAAGTCAAATAAACTTTTTCGGCATGAAAATTCAACAATAAAGGAACTTGTTCTGCTTGATTTTTCTTCTTTAAACCTCCATAAATAATGGTGATCTCGAAAGCAGAAAAGTTCTCATCTACCACACTTTTCAGTGCGGTCAGCCCTTCCATATTATGCGCCCCATCTAAAAAGATGTATGGATTTTCAAAAATCTTTTCTAATCGACCAATCCATTTTGTCTTTTGCAAAGCCTCTCTCGCTTTGGGCCAATCAATCGTTTGCTTTTGGTGAGCCATCCATGAAATAAATACTTGCAAAGAAACGGCCGCATTTCTCACCTGATGATCTCCCACCATATTTATTTCAAAAGCTTCTTGTGGAATTGCTTGACTGTCAGTCCAAAATTGGAATTGAGTCTTAAAAGGGCTTAACTTGTTAATATTTTTGACACCGAAAGTTTGGTCATAAGAGTGGTGGACAGCTGTGCGAGCATTTGCCCATTTATCAATAATGCTTAGAGGACTTTTTTGAATAAGTCCTGTGACAACCTCTTTTTGCGGCTTGATGATGCCCGCTTTTTCAAGAGCAACGGACTCTAAGGTGTCTCCTAACATATCCGCGTGATCCATACCAATAGAAGTAACAACGGCAATCTCTCCGTCTAAAACATTAGTACAATCCGACATGCCTCCGATTCCTGCTTCAATCAAGCAAACATCCGGTTTTTTTTCTTGAAAATATAAGCACATCATAATAGTAAATAGTTCAAAATATATTAAACGACCATAAGGAGAGTAGGCTTCCATGTAATCATTTAATTCAACCAATTGATTGGTTAAACGAATGAGCGCTTCGTCACTAATTTGTTGACCATCAAAAGTAATTCTCTCATTAAACCGCTCAATATGTGGCGAGGTGAAAGATCCTACTTTATAGCCCTGGCTCGACAGTAAATCTCTTAAATAAGCTACCGTTGATCCTTTACCATTAGTCCCGGTGATATGGATAATTGGTAAACCTTTGTGAGGATTTCCCACATATTCCAAAGCTTGATACATTTTAGTCATATCAGGTCTTGGGATAGGATTGATTTGGTTTAACAACCAATGAGTCGCCTCATCAACATTTGTAAACGTCATTTTGATTCCTCTTTTTCTAACTATTTAGATTAATGGTTTTAATTCTTCAATTCTTTCTTGCACTGCTTTTAACCTTTGTTCATATTCAGCTAATTTAGTGCGTTCACCTTCAACTACTTGAGCAGGTGCTTTAGCAACAAATCCTTCATTCGAAAGTTTCTTCACTAGACGTTCGACTTCTTTTTCTAACTTAGTGACTTCTTGCTCCAAGCGCTTAATCTCATCCTCTATTTTGACTAATCCAGCTAATGGGATGAAAATTTGTGCAAATGAAAGTGTCTGTGTAACCATTTCTCCTTCTATTTCAGGATTAGCGGCAATTTCTAAGTGGTCTGTGTGACAGAAACGATTAATGTATGCCCGGTTACTTTCTAAACTTTCTTCAATACCCTTATCTTGAACTTTAATAATCATTTTTAAAGCTTTAGATAATGGTGTGTTCATTTCATTTCTGATTTGACGCACCGCTGTAATGACTTCAATCAATTCCTGCATTTGTTTTTCAGCAATATCGTTTTTGTATTCTTCTTTAACGGTTGGATAAGCTGCTGTAACGATTGATGCAGCTTGTGGAGCAATTTGCTGCCAAATTTCTTCAGTTACAAAGGGCATAATCGGATGTAATAGACGTAAGAATTGGTCCAAGACATAAACAAGAACTGATTTAGTGGCAAAATGATCATGTTCTTGATCTTGCAACTGTTCTTTAGTCATTTCGATATACCAGTCACAGTAATCATCCCAAATGAAATGATATAAGACCCTACCTGCTTCTCCAAATTCAAAGCGTTCAAATAAACGGCTTACTTCTTCAATTGTTGTTTGTAAACGGGAAAGAATCCACTGATCGGCAAGTGTCAAATCTTGCTTGATTTCTAAATTTTCAATGGTTAAATCACCCACATTCATTAATACATAACGTGAAGCATTCCAGATTTTATTAATAAAGTTCCAAGCTGCTCCCATCTTTTCAGTGGAGTAACGAATATCTTGTCCGGGAGTCGACCCTGTGGCTAAGAACCAGCGAAGGGAATCCACCCCATATTCATCAATAACGTCCATTGGATCAATTCCATTGCCTAGCGATTTTGACATCTTACGCCCCTGGCTATCACGGATTAATCCATGAATTAAAACATTTTGGAAAGGTCGTTTACCCGTAAACTCTAAAGATTGGAAAATCATACGCGACACCCAGAAGAAAATAATATCATAACCGGTCACTAAGGTACTGGTTGGGAAGTAGCGACGATAATCGTGACCTTCTTCTGGCCAACCCATGGTTGAAAATGGCCACAAGGCAGATGAGAACCATGTATCTAAAACATCCGGATCTCTTAACCAATTTTCTTCATCACTGGGGGCTTGTTCGCCAACATAAACTTCACCTGTTTCTTTATGGTACCAGGCTGGAATTTGATGTCCCCACCAAAGTTGACGTGAGATCACCCAATCATGAACATTTTCCATCCAAGTTTGGAAAGTTTGATTAAAGCGTGGTGGGTAAAATTCAACTGCTTGATCGGTTGCTTGATTAGCCAAAGCTTGCTGGGCTAAAGGTTTCATCTTGACAAACCACTGAGTAGATAGATAAGGCTCTACGACCGCCCCAGAACGCTCAGAATGGCCCACTGAATGCGTATGTTCTTCAATCTTAACTAAGTAGCCTTGCTCTTTTAAATCTTTTACAATTTGCTTGCGTGCATCGAAGCGATCCATGCCTGCATATTTTCCACCTAATTCGTTAATAGTGCCATCTTTTTTCATCACATTCATTCGTGGTAGATGATGACGGTTACCGACTTCAAAGTCATTCGGGTCATGAGCTGGGGTAATCTTCACTACACCTGTACCAAATTCTCGATCCACATACTCATCTGCTACGACAGGAATTTCACGATTCATTAATGGTAAGAGTACTTTTTTACCGATCAAATGTTGATAACGCTCATCAGCAGGGTGTACAGCAATCGCTGTATCACCTAAAAGTGTTTCAGGACGGGTGGTGGCAATTTGAACCACTTCATCACTACCAACCATTGGATAATTAACATGATAAAAAGCACCTGGTACATCTTTATGGATCACTTCAATATCGGATAGAGCCGTTTGGGCTTTTGGATCCCAGTTAATAATATATTCTCCCCGATAGATAAGTCCTTTTTCATAAAGTTTAACAAAGACTTTATTAACTGCTTTGTTTAAACCGTCATCCAGCGTAAAACGTTCACGCGCATAATCGACTGAAATACCCATTTTCCCCCATTGCTGGCGGATAATGGTTGCATATTCTTCCTTCCAAGACCAAGTTTTTTCTAGGAATTTCTCCCGCCCTAAATTATGACGACTTAAGTTTTCATCTTCTGCTAAACGCTCTTCCACTTTAGCTTGAGTCGCAATTCCAGCATGGTCCATACCAGGTAACCATAAAGTATCATAGCCTTGCATTCTTTTAGAACGGATAATCATATCCTGCAAAGTCACATCCCAAGCGTGACCTAAATGTAATTTACCCGTTACGTTAGGGGGTGGAATTACAATTGAATATGGCTCTGCTTTAGAATCTCCTGAAGGCTTAAATACACCTTGTTCTATCCATTTTTGATATTTACCTGCTTCAACCGTCTGAGGTTGGTACTTACTTGGCATTTGCTTCGTATTTTCTACCATCGTTACACCTTCCTTAATTCATTTTCATAAAAAAAATCCTATGCTTTGCATAGGACGTCAATTACGTGGTACCACCTAAATTTAATCAAGTAAAAAAGTTGCTTAATCACTCTTTCTTGTTAACGGAGCAGACTCCGTAAGACACTATTGTTGATTTCTCATGTCTTATGACTCCAAGCTACCTTCATTCATCGAGAAACTTTCAGCGCAAGGTTTCCTCTCTGGATGGTGATGAATTACTCTTCTCTTCTTAGTCAAATTAAAATTTAAGTTGGACTTATTTTATCATTCTTTACAGCTTTGAACAAGGCCTTCGCCATTTAATCATTATTTGCTAAATAATCTTTCACTAACTGAAAAACTGCCTCAATTTTATCTTCAAAAATCAAAGCATTGGGCTTGCTAATTAGAATTGGTGTCTGATTAATGATTACTTGAGAATTTCCTCTAAAATAATGAATAAATGAAGCGGCCGGATAAACATTTAAGGAAGTTCCTGCGATAATCATGAGGTCTGCTTGACTAATGGCTTGGATTGATTGATTAATGGTCTCTTCATTCAAGCTTTCTTCATATAACACCACGTCTGGCTTAATAATCGCTTGATCTTTAGGACAGCGTGGAATGCCCTGAGCATCTTTTTCTAATTGATCCAGAGCATAGTAGCTACCACATTGCGTACAATAATTATTTAAAACAGACCCATGAAGTTCTAAGACTCGACTTGAACCAGCCTTTTGATGGAGGCCATCGATATTTTGGGTGACAACTGTCACTTCTTTTCCTTTGTTTTCTAATTCTTTTAGAAAAAAATGAGCCAAATTGGGTTGTATTTCTGGATAGACTAAATGCTCAAAGTAGTATTCAAAAAAGATTTGAGGATGTTGTTTATAGAAGGAATGCGAGATTATTTCTTCCGCTGAGTATTGGTAATTGGTTTCTTGCATAAACAAACCATCTGCAGAACGAAAATCTGGAATACCAGATGCGGTTGAAACACCGGCTCCACCAAAAAAGACAATCTTGCGACTTTTCTGAATGATTTGAGCAAATTCTTTGATCTGATTTTCGATCATTATTTTCAATCTCCTTTAAATTTTAAAAAAGAACCGTCAACAACCACTTACATCAGTCGTTAGACAGCTCTTTTTAATATCTTATAAATTATAAACTAGCGATTACTTCAATTTCTACTAAAACATTCTTAGGTAAGGTCTTAACAGCCACTGCTGAACGAGCTGGTTTGGATGTGAAATATTCAGCATAAATTTCATTAAAAACGGCGAAATCACCCATATCTGCCAAGAAACATGTGGTTTTTACAACATTTTCTGCAGAGTATCCTGCTGCATTTAGTAGAGCATCGATATTAGCAATTACTTGCTTTGTTTGATTTGTTATTTCTTTTGCTTCTATTTCACCTGAGGCTGGATTGATTGGGATTTGACCTGAACAGAAAAGTAGCTCTCCTACTTGTTTTGCTTGAGAGTATGGTCCAATTGCTGCTGGGGCTTTTTTTGTATTGATTGTTTTAATTTCTGTCATAATTACTCCTCTTTCTTAATGAATTCTTGCGACAACAACTTATAATAAATCATTGAAGGCTGTAGCCGCTTCGCTTTGATAACTAGCAGTGATTTCACTTGTCTTGATATTTTCCAAGGCTTCTTTCACTAGTTGGTCAATTGGTAAGAGCGCCTCATACTCTTTAACAGTATGAAGTCTAGGCTTAGTCCAAGGTGACTTTGGTGCAAAGACCGTACAGCAATCTTCATAGGGCTCATTAGAAATATCGTAAGTTCCAATGGTTTCAGCCATTGCTATTATATCATTTTTATCAACTGCAATTAAAGGTCTTAATATTAAAGAATGGGTCACTTCATTAATCACTTGCATCGATTGTAAAGTTTGTGAGGCAACTTGACCTAGCGACTCCCCATTAACAATTGCTCGGGCTTTATGCTCTTTTAACAAAGCATCCATTAGGCGTAACATGATCCGACGCATAATAGTCATGGATAAATTGTCGGGAACATGTTCTCGAATCGCCAACTGAATATGAGCAAAAGGAACCTCGTGAAAAGTAATCGCAGTGGCGTACTGAGCGAGAACTGCTGTTAATCGTTTAGCTTTTTCAAGCGCTTGTAAAGAAGTATAAGGTGGACTGGCAAAATGAACCATTTCCAACTTCATTCCCCTTTTTATCATTTGATAACCAGCAATCGGTGAATCAAAACCACCCGAAAGCATTAATAAGCCTTTCCCACTTGAACCATAAGGTAAGCCACCCATACCTGGATAGTTTTTTAAACTAAGATAGGCTATATCTTGATGGATGGATATGACCACTTTGTGTTTAGCTTTTCTCAGATCAACCGTTAATTCCGGATGGGCTTGCAAAATGATGCTCCCTATTTCTCTTTGAATGGCAATACTATCATGCTCAAAGTTCTTATCCGATCGCTTAGCAATTACTTTAAAGCTATCTCCCGGTTGAGCATTTAACTCAGCAAAAAGTTCAAGGGCTTTTTTTCCAATTTCTTGAAGATCCTTTTCAACAGGAAAAACAGGTTCAAACCTTTGAATTCCTGGAATTGTTTTAATGATTTCAATCAGTTCATCGTAAGCTGTTTCGTGCCAATAAAGATGCATGAAATCATGATGTGCATGAATTTTAATTTTCTCTAAATGTTTGGTTTTATAGCGTATATGCTCAGCAATTTTATTTTGAAACATTTTACGGTTACGCCCTTTTGTTGAGAGCTCCCCATAGTGAATTAACATCTCTTTCAATCTTTTAGGCTCCTTTCAAATCTTGCTTAAACTTTGTTGAAATCTCATGGATTGGTTTAATTAATTGATCTACTTCTGCTTGGCTGGTTGTCTGCGATAAAGAAATTCTTATTGAAGAATTAGCTAAATTGTTATCAATGCCCATCGCTTTAAGGGTATGATGGTCATTTTTCTTACGACTTGAGCAAGCAGAAGTTGTCGAAATCATGATATCAGCATTGGAAAAAGCTTGAAGTAATACCTCGCCTGGCACACCTGGAAAGGCCGCACAGATAATATGTGGACTCACTTGCTCCTGGCTACCACCAAAGACTTGCCAATTCATTTTTTTAAGTGTTTGAGTTATTTGAGTGCGATAATGATTTATGTGTTTGATACTTTCTGCTTGGTTTTCCCAAGCTAATCTTAAAGCTTTGGCCGTTGCTACAATCGCTGGTAGGTTTTCAGTAGAAGAGCGCATACCAAACTCTTGACCGCCTCCAAATAATAAAGGTGCTTTCGTAACACGTTGGCGAATGGCTAAGAGACCCACCCCTCTTACCGAGTGAAATTTATGGCTAGAAAGAGTTAATAAATCAATTCTACTATGATGCATAGCTTTCATCCTACAAGTTATGGCTTGAACAGCGTCAACATGCCAAAGGATTTGTGGATAGTTTTCTAATTTTTGTGCCAATGGTTCAACTGGTAAAAAAGATCCAACCTCATTATTGACTAACATAGTAGAAACAAGTAATACTTGATCACTCAGTAGATTTTCAAAGCTGTTTAAATCCAATTGACCATTATGATCCACCGGTGCTAGGATTACTTCAAAGCCTCTTGTTTTTAAGTGGTCAATTTGCGAGCGAATAGAAGGGTGCTCAATAGCTGATAGGATAATTTGTCGCCTATTAGGATGAAGCTTAGCGTGAGCTGATAATAGACTTTGAAGTGTCCAATTGTTAGATTCAGTCCCTGATGAGGTACAAAAGATTTCATTGCTTTTAAAAAGTAATAAGTCTGCAATTTGTTGCCGAGCATTATTCAACAGACTATTGGCCTCTTGACCTAATTTGTGGGCACTTGAAGGGTTAGCAAAATATTTTTGAGCTACTTGATTGTAGGTGTCTAAAACAGTAGCACGAGCTGGAGTGGTTGCGGCATGATCAAAATATAACATCTGTAATCCTTTCTTACTTCTATTTAGTAACGACAATTGACTCAAGAAAAAACCGAACAGATCCCAAAACCAAGGAATCTATTCGGACTTTACTTTTAATAAAATCGGATTTGTTTTTCTTGATGATACATCCTTCGAACTTGCGTCGGTGCATCTGGATCGACTTGACGAAGGACTTTTTCAATGGTTGCCAAAGCTTCACGGTAACGGAATTCTTGGTGGAAGTAGTATTGCGCTTCTTTAATTGCTTGGTCTACCTCTGGGTAATCGTAGCGAAAACGATTGGAATGTTGAATCATATATTCGGTGAGCATGGCTGAATCGATGGTTTCTTCAGTCATTGCCTCCAATTCATCTAAACCTTGTTCTAAATTACCTTCCATCTCATCAATTTGATTCATATCCACTCGGACACGATTGAGTTGTTGAGAGAGGTTCTCAATATGATCAGTTACCTTATAAAACAATTCATAATAGCTATCATGTAAGCCAGGCAAATGGTTTTTTTCTAACTTACGCTTCATATTTCTAAGGTCTAATTCATATAAATCAAGATTTGATTTAGCTTCTTTCTCTCGACTGGTTAAGCCAGCTATCGATTTTACTAACTGATTTTGTTCATCTGCTATTTCTTCAATAGAACGCTCGATTTTACGCATTTTGCTTTCTATTTGAGTAAATACGGCATGATTTTGTTCAATATCAACTTCCATATCTTTGAATTTTTGATACTCTAAGCGAATTCTTTCGGTTAAGTCATTGACTTGGTCTAATTCATTATTATGTAAGATGTAAGATTGAGAGATCCGATCGACTTCTATTCCTGCATAACGATTGTTTTCAGTTACTGCTTCAATTCGTCCCTTCAATTGATGAAGGTGACTATTCACATATTCTTTAGCCATAATTTCTGATTCTAACTGATCGTATAAGGAATTAATTTCACGCTCTGCTTTGTCCATTAAGGTTTTAGCGTCAGCTAAATCAGCATTTTTAATCTCGTTTTTGGCTTGGTTTAACTGCTCTTGAATTTTATCAATTTCTTCTAAAACATTAATATTATCAAAGTTAAAGCGACTAGCCACCATTTTTTCGTAGCCATCTCTAATATCTTCAAGTGAATCTTCATATTCACTTTGAATCTTATCGTACATACTTGGAATTTTTTGTAAGATTTCTTCAAATGACGATAAGTCAGCCTCTAAGTTATCTAGCATATCTTGAGCATCTAGATGATCACCGTTAGCAGTTAGTTCATTATATTTAGTGAAGTTCAACTCTAAATATTGAAGGTTTTTTTCAAGCGTTTCAATCGCTGGCCCATAATCAAAAGAATGATTCATGACACTTTTGCGAGCAGTTTGATAACGTTCAAGTAAGGCTTCATAACGTTCTTGATTTTCATCCTCTGTTGCCAATAATTCTGTTAATTCCTGATGCAATTGATGAACTTGAATTTCTGTTTCATCAAGAATTTCACGTGCTTGATTTAGTGCGTTTTTTGCTCTCACTAGATTCATTTGTTCTACAAATTGTTCAGAACCTACCAAAGCGGCTTCTATTTCAGTAAATTGAAAGTTGGTAATGGTTTGCCAAGTAGCCACTAAACTTTCATATTTTCTTTTTGTTTGACCAGATAGATTCATATTCTTCAAAGTAAAGAGCTGGTCAGCAACAGAAATAGACATCATTTCATCTTTACGTTGTTCCAAATCTTTAATTTCTTTCTTTCTCTGTGTACGGAAATAATAAATTAATCCATAGATTAAGAGTATTGCTACAATGATCAAGAACAGGATGTCCGTGAATTTAATACTCATTCCTTTTCGCTCCTCTACTTATTTCTAATCCCCTGCCTATTGGCCTTTTGCATAAATAATCACCATACATTATAACATTTGAAGGCTTTCTTTTAAAGGCATTGTTCAATAAAAAACTTCCTTAGGCTCTAATGGAAAAAAATAAGATTGGGAAAGCTCCCAATCTTATGTAACAATCTCTTTAAGATTTAGCCTAATTTATTGTAGTATTCTACGACTAGGGCTTCATCAATTTCAGCATTTAATTCGCTACGTAATGGTAAACGAACTAAGCTACCTTCTAATTTATCAGCATCAAAGTTCACAAACTCTAAACGAGTAACTGTTGTTTCTAATGCTTCCTTGATGATAGCTAAATTACGTGAGCGTTCACGAACACTAATTACTTGTCCTGGTTCAACAATATATGACGGGATATCTACACGCTTGCCATCAACAGTAATATGGCCGTGGTTTACTAGTTGACGTGCTTGACGACGAGTAGTAGCTAAACCTAATCGATAAACTAAGTTATCTAAACGACGCTCTAACATAACCATGAAGTTTTCACCATGTTTACCTTCGGAGATTTTGCCAGCGCGATTAAATAAAGTGCGGAATTGGCGTTCATTTAATCCATACATAAAGCGTAATTTTTGCTTTTCATTTTTTTGTAAAGCATATTCTGATAATTTTTTACGTTGATTACCGTGTTGTCCTGGTGGGAACGGACGTTTTGATAACTCCTTACCAGTTTCAGTTAATGAAATTCCTAAACGACGAGATTGTTTCCATGAGGGTCCTGTATAACGTGACATTAAAATTCCTCCATAAAATATGTATTGGAGTAAAATAAGTGGTTAGAAAATCGAATGCGTGCAGTTAGTTTTTCACCTTGTGCAGCCGTGGTTACTCATTAACGTTGACGTTACTAACTGTTGACGCGCTTTCTTTTTCTATGCTGCATTATTTTACACTCTTTTTATTATACCGATTAATAAAAGATTAGCAAGTTTTTTTAATCAATTTTACTCAGTAAATCGATTACCATCTCAGCTGATTTGCGTCCGGCCAATAAAATAAATTCATCAAAACTTATTCCAGCTTCTTCATCTGCTTTATCGGAGATTGAACGAATGATAATAAATGGTGTTTTTAGAATATAGGCAGCTTGTGCGATAGCCGCTGATTCCATCTCAACTGCTTTTACGTTAGGAAAAACTTGACGAATATTGTTTACTTGTTGACTGTCACTAATGAATTGATCTCCTGAAGCAATCAGTCCTCTAATTGCGGTTTGTCCTTTCTCTTTAGCCAATCGATAGGCCAATTGACTGATATCTTCATCTGGTTGATATATTGTCGGCATGCCAGCCATTTGACCTTGGTCGTATCCAAAGACTAAAAGGTTTACATCGTGGTGGATTAAACCATCAGCAATCACCAAGTCACCCACTGATAAGTCTGGTGACAGACCTCCGGCACTTCCAGTGTTTATAATTAAATCCACCTCAAAATGATCAACCATTAAAACAGTTGAAAGGCTAGCATTAACTTTTCCAATTCCTGATTGAACTAGGACAACTTCTTTACCACTCAATCTTCCTTGATAAAACTCAAAGCCATAGTAATTATGAACTTCTAAATTTGATAGTTCATTTTTTAAGAGACGAATTTCTTCTTCCATTGCACCAATAATTCCAATTTTTTTCATCTAACCACCCCTCCTATGCCAAAAAAGCGATTAACAAAACTAAGACTAATAGAACACCTACTATGATAATGCCATTATTTAAAAAACGGTCAATTTTAGCTGAATATTTAGCTCTTTTTCTAATAGAACTAATATCTTCCCCCATTGATTGATGGTGATAATCCTCGAGTGAACTTGCTTGGTCTTTATCAACTGATTGCTCATTAAAAGCTTTGTATACTCCATCTCCTTCTGCATCCATCTCATTAGTCATGTCAAAGTCATTCTGACTATCAAATTGTGAAGTCACTTCCTCATAATAATTTGGATAAGGTTGTGAATCATCCATCGCTTCTGCCCGATTAATAAATTCATGGTAGAGCTCACTATCTTCTGAATAGATCGACCGATCAAAGCAATCCACTTGGTTGTTTGAAGAAGGCTGATGATTTAAACGATCATTTCTTTCTTGCTCATAATTTAAATAAGCTTGATAATCGTCGTGTTTTTTCTTTTTGCTTGAAAATAGTCCCATAACTAAACCTCCAAACTATTTAACCAAATGCTTAAAGCATATAAAGTTTTTAAATCAATGATTTCACCATTATTAATCATTTCCCTCACTTGTTGGGCCGTAAATAAGTAATGCGAAACTTCTTCATTTTCATCTTGATCTAGCTTTTCTTTTGCCTCTTCAATGGATTTAGCAAAGAAAAGGTATATGGCCTCATCAATATAACCCGGTGAAATATAAAATTTAGAATTAAATATCCACTCTGCTGAAGCGTAACCAGTTTCTTCATTTAACTCACGTTTGGCGGCTATAAGAGGCTCTTCGAGTTGACCTTCTACTTGATCGATAATTCCAGCTGGGATTTCGTAAATTTCATCAGCAATAGCCGGACGATACTGTTTAACCAGGACAACTTCATTATTTTTTGTTTCAGCTAATATACCCACTGCTGGCAGGTGATGAATCAACTCACGTTTTGCCGTTTGACCGTTGGGTAGACGTACTTCATTTTGATAGAGTTGTAAAATGGCCCCATCGTAGATTTGGTTAACAGATAGTGTTTCATTATTTTTGATAAATGAAATTGTCTCTGCCTTATCTTTCATAATTTTCACCTCTTAAAACTATTTCCTTAGCTATTAATTCCTACTCAGTTTAGCGACTACTATTCTTTCTTTCAAGTCTTTTCAATGGTTAAGTTTAAGAATAGGCCTCAAGTCCGATAAGACTTTTTTCTAGTTATGGTATTCTAAAATTAAGAAAAGGGAGGTTGCAATCATGTTAGCTTTAATCAATATAATTTTTATATTCTTATTAGCAGGCCCTCTGCTAAATATTGTTCGCAAATTCAATCTTTTTGTTAAAAAAGGAAATCATTTATCTGATATTTGGACGGTTACTTTGAAGAAAAATATCCTTGCCTTACTTACTTTAATTGTGATGGAGCATGTTTTAACATTCATTTTTTATAATAGCTACTATATAATGGCCCTCGTCTATTCCACTTTAGCTATTGTTGCCGGATGGCTTCTCTTAGCCTTTCTCTTTTACTTTATTCGTAAAATAAATTCTGCGGCATGGATTTGGTTTTTCTATTATGTTGGTCAAGTCCTCACCTTATTAGTGGGTCTGGCTATTGCTAGTAGTCAATCCCAATCTTATGGCTATATTGGTTTAGAGAGTTATTTTACTGCTTCTGCCATTAGCTTATATTATCTAAGCATTGCTATTCTATTTTGTTCAGCTGGGGTTGCTTTTTTAGCGCTTATAACAAAACCGAATACATTTAAAACCCACAGGAAGTCATTTTTCCATCCTACTCACAAAAAGCCTAGTCGCAACATGCTAGAGCATTATCAAGCAGCAGGCTTAAGTAAACAAGAAATTGAAGCTTTCAGAAGTCAAATGGCTGATTCGCGTAAACAGATTATTAATATTGAAGCCAACTTTCAAAAAACGGCTAAAATGCGCGCCATTGAAATCCGACACAATATCGTCAAAGTTTCAAAGAATTACTTTAAAGATATCGTTGAAGAGCCCAATCGTCGACTGGATGCTTCTGATTTCCTCATCAATTATCTTCCACAGTTAGACGATCTATTAGAAAAATATAATGAAATTAATTCACATGTGGCAAAAAATAAGCAAAGCTATTTAATTTTAGAAAAAAGTGCCCAAACAATCGATCAGTTGAGTCAAGAAATTGTTGAGGATTATTTGAAATTTCACTCCGAAACCTATCAAGAATTGGAAGATGGCTTGAAACTAGCCGACCGAATGTTACATAATGAATCTAATAATCAAACAAATCGATTCAGCCAAAATTCAAAAAAATCTAAAATGGATAATTTTGATATGGATGACCCTTTTGAAGAGCTTAAAGAACTAGATAATGAAGGAGAATAAAGCGATGAATGAACTAAACTCAAATAATCAGGATTTAACTCAAACCACTTCTTTTGATGAAATTGATGATCTTCTGACGGACCCCTTTGACCAAGAAGAAGATCAGATTGAACCCATTCAATCTTTGCAAAGCGAATTATCAAAAGCTTCAATTCTTTCACAGAAAAAAGTTACCAATGAGAAAACAATTGACCGCTTGAGTAAAAATCGTCAAGCTCAAGCACGTAAACTCGCCCAGCAGATTGACGAGAAAAACCTTTCTGCTGTTATCACCTATGGGGCTAAAGCACAAAAGCGTTTGTCAGAATTCTCCCATTCAATGCTACATAATGTCCAACTTAAAGATACGGGTGAAGTCGGTGATGTTTTAACGGATTTAATGACTACCTTACAACAGTCGAATCCTAAGGAGTTAACCAGTCGACCTAATCTTTTTCAAAAAGTTTTTGGCCAAGTCCGTACTTCCATCTCTGATACCCAAATGAAATATCAAAAAATCGGTAATCAATTAGACAAAGTCGTTATTCGTTTAGAAAGAGAAAAAAACGAATTACTCAATGACAATATGATGTTAGAAACACTCTATCAAAAGAACAAAGACTACTTTGAGGCTTTAAATGTCTATATTGCAGCGGGTGAAGTTAAAATTGAAGAATTACAATCCAAAACGATTCCTCAAGCTATTAAAAAAGCTCAAGAAAGCAATAGCCAAATGGATGTGCAGGAAGTCCATGACCTTAACCAATTTTTAGATCGTTTAGACAAACGCACCCATGATCTAAGACTTACCCGTCAAATGACTATCCAGCAAGCTCCACAAATTCGGATGATTCAAAATACTAACCAAGCCTTGGCTGAAAAAATTCAAGCCTCTGTTCATACCTCTATTCCTCTTTGGGAAAATCAAATTACCATTGCCCTTGCACTTTTGAGACAGCAAGACGCTGCCACTTCTCAAAGAATGGTCTCAGAAACAACCAATGATTTGTTACGTCGCAATTCCGCTATGCTGAAACAATCGGCCATTGATACAGCTAGAGAAACTGAAAGAGGTATTATCGATATCGAAACCTTACAAAAAACGCAGGCTGATTTGATCGAAACGATTGAAACAACATTACAAATTCAAGCTGAAGGACGACAGCAAAGACAAGCCGCTCAAATAGAATTAGAATCAATGGAAAGTCAACTGCAAGAACGGTTATTAGCTATTTCAAATGAACAAAAACAACAAGCTATGAATCCTAAAACGTCACAAGATAATTATTTTGATGATTTTTAATTTTTACTTTAAACACTCTTTAGGAGTATTAAAAGAAACTAGGTAAAAAGTCCTAAATACGACAAAAATCAGCCCATTATCTATGAATTTCCCCAGCTTTTTGGGCTTGTTATTCACTATTTTTATTTATTAAACGACAAAAACAGTGGCGAATCTCATATCAATTCGCCACTGTTTTTTAGGGCTTTGGCCCTGTCTTTTTTTTTAATAAAGTTATTCCTTATTCTCAAAATATTCAGGATAGTCCGCTTTCACAATTTCATGGCAGCGATGACAAAGTTCTTCTGCTCCTTCAATTGTGCCGACTTCTGGTCTTACTGCACGACAACGATCACAAACATCTCCTTTTGCAAAATCAACTTTCACGGCATAATCTTCAAACGAATGTGCATCTTGTGGTGCTTGATTAATGGATTGAACGTTTAATTGTGATACAGTAAATAATTGTGCAGGCTGATCACTTAGTAAATCGAAGGCTTTTTGATCTTCTTCATTAATATATAGTGAAACGGCTGCCTCAAAGGATTTCTTAATTGCCTGTTCTGGCTGATTCTTAGCTTCTTCGAGAGCCTTGTTTACTCCTGTTTGTAATTTAAAAAAGACATCCCATTTAGCAACAATCTCTCTAGCTTGCTCAAGCTGTTCTGCCTTAGGCATTTCAGCTAATTGAATAAAACCATCTACCGCTGGTAAATCTTTCCATGCTTCTTCAGCTGTATGTACAATTAATGGTGTCAATAAAATTAACATATCATGAACTATTTGATAAATCACTGTTTGCATGGAACGACGCGCATGGCTATCTTTAGCTTCAATATATACAATATCTTTAGCCACATTTAAATAGAAAGCTGAAAGATCAGAAGAAATAAAGTTCATAGTGCGCTTATAAAGTTCTGGGAACCTATACTTGTCATAAGCTTCTAAGATATCCGCTTTAAACAAGTTAAAGTTAGCATTCATATATTGATCGAGATTGGTGAGTTGTTCCTTAGGAACCGCATTTTCAGCTGGATGATAATCATTCACAAGACCTAACATAAAACGAAGCGTGTTACGAATCTTACGATAGGATTCAGAGACTTGTTTGAGGATTTCATTAGAGACACGTACATCAGCTTCATAGTCCACAGAAGCGACCCACAAACGAATAATATCTGCTCCTAAATCATTCATTACTTCAACTGGATCAATAACATTTCCTAAAGACTTAGACATCTTTTGACCCTTACCGTCATTTACAAAACCTTGTGAAAGAACCGCCTTGTATGGTGGAAAACCATTGACAGCCACAGAGGTAGTGAACGATGAGTTAAACCAACCACGATATTGGTCAGAACCTTCAAGGTATAAATCAGCTGGGAAGTTTAAATCTTCTCGCGCTTGTAAAACGCCAGCATACGATGTACCCGAATCGAACCATACATCCATAATATCCATTTCTTTTGTAAATTGACCATTTGGCGAAGCAGGATGTTGGAAGCCTTCTGGTAAAAGGTCTTTTGCCTCCCACTCAAACCAAATGTTCGTTCCATGTTCTTCTACTAAATCGGCTACATGATTGACAATATCTAATTCTAAAATAGCTTCTCCGTTTTCTGCGTAGAAAATTGGTAAAGGCACTCCCCAAACACGTTGACGAGAAATTACCCAGTCGCCACGGTCACGAATCATATTATAAATACGACGTTTACCCGATGGATGGTGCCAAGTGACTGCATTTTCAACATTATCAAGCAGTTCTTCACGAAATTTATCAATCGAAGCAAACCATTGAGGCGTTGCACGGTAGATAACCGGCTTTTTAGTTCGCCAATCGTGCGGATAAGAGTGAACAAATTCTGAATAATGCAAGAGGCTACCATTTTCTTTTAAGGTCTTAACAATTTGCTTTTGACCTTTCAAATAAAAGACACCTTCCAAACCAGGCGCTTCTTTTGTAAAATGTCCTCTGCCATCTACTGGCGACAAAATATCCAAACCATACTCTAAACCAATCCAATAGTCATCTTCACCGTGACCAGGAGCCGTATGAACTAATCCCGTACCTGTTTCTAAAGTAACATGATCGCCTACCATTAGTAAGGATTCACGGTCATAGAATGGGTGTTGAGCAGTCAAACGGTCAAAATCTTGCCCCTTATAATGTGCTTCGACTGGATAATTTTCCCATTCAAGCGTCGATGCTACTACTTCTAATAAATCTTCAGCGACAATAAAGTGACGGTCGCCAACTGCGACTTGCACATAATTAGCCTGTCCTAAAACAGAAATCCCTAGGTTAGCAGGTAATGTCCATGGTGTAGTCGTCCAAATAATAAATTCTGCTTCTTGAGGAAGGATGCCACCACCGTCTTTCACTTTGAAAGCTACATAAATTGAAGGTGAGCTTACGTCTTGATATTCAACTTCAGCTTCAGCTAATGAAGATTCTGACGACCAGGACCAGTATACCGGCTTCGCACCTTTATAGATATAGCCTTTATCAGCCATTTGTCCAAAAATACGTAATTGCTGTGCTTCATATTTAGGTTGCAAAGTTAAGTATGGGTTTTCCCAATCTCCATTAACTCCCAAGCGCATAAAGCTTTCTTTTTGACCTTCAACTTGTTTTAAAGCATAGGCTTCGCAAAGTTTACGAAATTCTGCTGTTGAGTGTTCTTTACGATTCACACCTTCATTCTTCTGTAAGGCTGACTCAATTGGTAAACCATGAGTATCCCAACCAGGGACATATGGAGAATAATGGCCTGTCATTGAACGAAAACGTGTAATAAAGTCTTTTGAAACTTTATTGAAAGCATGTCCCATATGTACGCGACCATTGGCATATGGCGGACCATCGTGTAGAATCCATGGTTCTGAATCCATATTTTTTTCTAACATTTTGTGATAAACATCAGCTTCTTGCCATTCTTTTTGTAAGCTTACCTCTTTAACAGGAAGATTCGCTCGCATATCAAAGGATGTTTTTCCAAGGTGCAAAGTATCTTTTAATTTCATTAGTTTTCTCCTCTCTATAAAAAAAGCCCCTTCCTAAGAAGGGACGTCAAATACGCGGTACCACCCAATTTAATAGTTAAACTATTCACTCTTCATGATAACGCTTTTAAAGCGGATCTAGCTAGTCAACTTTGACTCACTAGTCATTGAATAGAATGATAAAGAAAGATACAGGGACTCTTGAGCTTGCACCATCCTCAAGTCGCTAATGTATTATATCCATCTTCTTGTTTCTATCTCAGCTTTTACCAATAATTTTCTTAATTATATTAGTCTTCTGTTGGAAGGTCAATACGAATTGTTTCACCATGTAAGGCTTCATCAGATTTTTCTGCTTCATCAGAGTCTCTATCTGATGAATGATTTCGTTCAAAAGCCTCTAATTCTTCACGACTTAAAGGCATAGTTTTCATAGACTCAGAAGAATCTTCATCTTTTTCATCCACATGAATTTCCCTTAAGTCATTCAAATCAAAAACTTGCGTCATAGATAAATCTTCATTTTCTTCACTATCTATGGCTTCAAGCTTAGCATTTTGTTCTAAATCTTCCAGACGATTACTCGTTACTGATCTTTGTTCACGTGTCTGAGCAGGTGTTAAAGCGGTACCATCAAACAAATCTTCAAATGAAGTGTTATTTACAATGGATAATTGATTTTCAATTAAACGACGTAATTCTTGACGATATTTTTTCGTTACACTTCTCAACCTCTCTGCCTCTTCAAAAATTTCATTTGATTGCGCATTCGCTTCATCAATTACTCGTCCTGCTTCACTTTCAGCTTCATAGAGAATTAATTCTGCTTCCTTACGAGCATTTTGTTTTAGACGTTCTGCTGCTTCTTGTGCAATAATAATTGAAGAATTTAAGGATTCTTGTAATTGTGAAAAATAGTCAATTTTATCTTTAGCTTCTGCTAAATCACGCGTTAAATTGTGATTTTCTTCTAGTTTTTTCTCCAACTCTACGCGCACAATATCTAAAAAATCATTTACTTGTTCTGGATCATAGCCACGGAACTTATTATTAAATTCTTTTTCTAAAATATCATTTGGTGTAATTGTCATAAAGATCCTTCCTTTTTTATAAATTTTACGATACTTTTAACAAATCAATGGATAGTCTAAAATTATCTTTTTTCGTTTTACCATCTACTGACTGAATACGAAAGCGCCCAAAATGCCTGAGTGAAACAATATCAGAAATACCAACCAAAGTATCACTTCGATCTATCTCAGTAAAATTAATTTTAACTTGTCCTGCTTTAACTGCATCCTTGGCTCTTTGGCGCGAAATATTATATACCTTAGATATTAAACTATCTAATCTCAGAGAAGATACAATGACTGTTGCTTCTTCCCATTCATCAATCGATTGCAAAAGGTTCCCTCGTTTTATGGGATTCAAATGGACTCCTACATTGGCTATTTTTTTTACTTCATCCATTAAATAAGTTTGCATTTTTAAATCAACTACTAGCTGCCATGCCTGACTATCAGTGATAATATCTCCTATCCTTCCCCGCTCAATCCCTGTTGAGAGAATGGTTCCAAGTATTTTACCATGAGACAGTTCAGCAAATTTAATGGGGTAAGTAATTTCTAAGAATCCTAATTCTAAATCTGCTAAATCCAATAGATAGTAGTTAGGATAGATTAAGGCTCTCTTACGCTCACTTTCTTCATATCCTCCATCTAAATGATAATTCATCTCATCACGGCCGTTAACAATGTTTTTTAGAATAGTTGCTTCTCTCGGCGTTAAAAAAGATGTTAAGACGGGAGTATAAAGACGGTCAACTTGATCGATCCAATCATAAACTTGGTCTACAAAAGGAATTTCTTCCTTACGATAATGCTGATAAATAGACTCTTTCATTTACTAGCCTAAAATGGTAATAATCAACCAAATGACGCCCTGCTCAATAAAAGTCAATGTGAAGAGAGCGATGATCACATTGATTGAAATAGGACCAATGGGTGGAATATAGCGATCAAAAATATCGAGATATGGACTTGCCAGACGATCAATCATTCGTCCAATCGAACTTTCTCTTGCTCCGGGTAGCCAGGAGAGTAAGGCATAGAGTATCAAGACCCATTGATAGACACGAAAAATTGTAGACACAAATTGGATAATTGCATTTAAATTCATAATACCTCCGACTTTATTGCTAAAAATTGGTGAAAAGAGGAAACAGTGCTGCTTCCTCTAAGAAAATTAATGACGATTTCTTTTACGGAAGAAAGGAGGTGTTTCTAATTCGTCTTGCTCGTCAGATTCCGCTTGACGTACCTTACTTTCTGATTCCGATCTTTCAAAGGTTCTTTCAACCTTTTTTTCCTTAGGTTCAATATCTGCCACATCACGGGTAATTTGTTCGCGTTTAATATCCCAATCACTGAATAAATCACGTTCAGTCTCTTTTTGATTTGCTTGTTTTAAGTTGATTGAGCGGTCAGATGAATTCATCGATGGGGAACTTGATGCAGATGGGGTACTTTCGTTTGTCGGGAAAGTGTTGTTATGAGAGAAATTCGGACGGTTTTGACGCATTGCTTGTTGTTTATTGATGGTATTCTTTTCAGCATCAATTCCGGTAGCAATTACAGTAACAACCACCTCATCACCTAAGCTCTCATTAATTGAAGTACCAAAGATAATATTGACATCTTCGCTAGAAGCAGAAGAAATAATATCACTTGCATCTTGTGCTTCAAATAAGCTTAAGTCCGGTCCACCTGTTACATTCAGTAGAATTTGTTGAGCTCCATCAATTGAAACTTCTAATAATGGAGAAGAAATAGCTTTCTTAGTCGCTTCTGCTGTGCGGTTTTCCCCGGCAGCTGTACCAATTCCCATTAAAGCTGTTCCTTGATCCTTCATAACGGTTTTCACGTCTGCAAAGTCCAAGTTAATAAAACCAGGAGCGACAATCAAATCAGAAATCCCCTGAACACCTTGGCGTAAAACATTATCTGCTTCAGAGAAAGCTTCCATCATTGGTGTTTTTCGATCTACCACTTCTAGCAATCGATTGTTTGAGATGACTACTAAAGTGTCAACAGCTTCCTTGAGGTTTTGTAATCCTTCAGCAGCAAAGCGACCGCGCTTTGGACCTTCAAAAGTGAAAGGACGGGTTACGACTCCAACTGTCAAAGCACCTAATTCTTTTGCAATACGAGCGACAACAGGCGCAGCACCCGTTCCAGTTCCTCCACCCATTCCAGCAGTGACAAAAACAAGGTCTGACCCTTCAAGGACTTGTCGTAATTGCTCTTCTGATTCTTCAGCGGCTCTTAATCCTATTTCAGGAATCGAGCCAGCTCCTAAGCCTTTAGTAACTTTTGGACCCAATTGAATTTTAGTTTCTGCTTGAGAACTTTTTAAAGCCTGTGTGTCAGTGTTAGCGACGATGAATTCAACTCCTTGAACATCTTCGGAAATCATTCGGTTGACGGCATTGCCACCCGCTCCCCCTACACCAATAACTTTGATAACTGCTCCTTCAGGATTAACCGTTGGATCAAATGATAATTCCATTAATAAATTCCTCCTCTTGTGCTGTCTTAATTAGTCAAAAAACGTTTGAAAATATGCTCTTAATTTATTTACAAAACCACCCTCGTTAGTTGATGGGTTTTTAGTCGAAGCATCCATCCATTCTTTTTCAGAATATTGGTCTTCTGATGGATAATTATTATAAGATTGCGCTTGGCTATCGTTGTAGGCATAATAATCTGAGTGACTGGAATTATTTGAAAAAGCTTGACCATTAGGATGGGGTTGCGATAATGAAGGACTTTTAGGTTTTTGTCGAGCTTGACTTTGATTACTAAATCCTCCTTGAAGCCCTCCTCGTTGTCCGCCGCCATTACGAGCTTGATAATATGAGTTATCTGACTCACCATAAGGACGACCTTGGCCCCCGTCATACGGATTGGAAATTAGTGGACCAGCATCCCTAGCTGCAGCGTGCTGAACCCTTTGTGCTCGGAAAGTTGCCTGAGCGATTTGATGCACTTCGTCTAATTTTGACACATATTCAACCATCCCCATACTGGTCGTATAGACAGGGTTGCGCAGTCCCATTTGTTCTGGGATATATACACGAACTTGTGGCCCAAAGTACTTTTTGGCCAATTCTAATACGCCTGGTAAAGAAGAAGCGCCCCCAGTTAAGACAAAGCCTCCCGGTAAATCCAAAGCATCAACAGCTTCAAGATCCTCATGAATAGTTTCAAAAATTTGAACTAAGCGAGCTTCAATAATTTCAGATAAATAGCGCTCGTCTACACGAACAGGTTCTTTACGGCCGACTGTTTCAACCGGGAAATACTCTTCTGGTGAAGTTTGACTAGAAATGGCATAGCCGTATTCACGTTTTATGCGTTCAGCAGAATCTAGTGAAGTATTTAAAATAACCGATATGTCCTTAGTGACATAGTCTCCGCCTTCTTGATCTACAAAGGAATATTTCAATTGATTATCGTAAATAATCGAAGCTGAAGTTTGGCCGCCCCCCATATCAATAATCACTGTACCAAATTCTCGCTCATCTTGATTTAAAGCGGTGGTTGCAATTGCTTGCGGCTGAATAACAAACTCAGAAATTGAAAGACCTGCTTTTTCAACACACCGTCTAATATTATGAATAATGGTACGTGGCCCTGTCATTAACCGGGCATAAAGTTCTAAACGAACGCCAATCATTCCGCGAGGATCACGAATACCATTGAAACCATCAACAATGAACTCTTCTGGTAGAATGGCAATTACTTCTCGCTCAGGTGGAACAGAACGTACTTTTGCTGCCGAAATAACATTATCTACATCGCGCGAGGTTATTTCGCGGTTTTCACTTGCTACAGCTATCATGCCATGACAGTCATCAATAGCTAACTTGTTACTAGGCACCCCAACGACCACTTCATTAATTTTAACATTGGCTTTACGCTCTGCTTGCTCAATAGCTTTTTGAATCGAAAGAACTGTCTCATCGATATCGACAATAACTCCACGACTTAAGCCACGTGATTTTTCATTACCTACACCAATTATATTTACATGTCCGTTCATATACTCAGCAACAACAACTTTAATCGATGTTGTTCCGATATCTAAACTAACAATTATCTCTTGATTTCTCATCCAGGTGATGAACCCCCTTCATTTGCACAAAACATGAGTTTTTATCACATTATAGTACTTTTATATTAACACACCCATAAAGCCAATGAAATTAAAAGAAGTCCTTGTTATCAATTCGTAATCATACTTATCTTAATTATTATTAAGCTTGACTGAATTAGTTTCATTTGCCATAGGCGTAAAATAAGCTCCCACTTCAAGATCAATAATTCCTTTACGATTGTTGAGTTGTTCTAACATTTTAGGATAATAATTTATTTTTTCCACTACTGTTGAACTCACTGCTTTTATGAGATTACCATCCTTCATCTTGATTTCGATATATCCCTCTTTACCTGGTTTGGAAGAAGGTGTTATTTTCTCAACCCTTTCTAAAATGCTTGTGTCGAACTGATCTAAAGCAATAGCAAGTTGTTTAAGTGCTGTTTCTGAAAACTCCCCTTCAATTAGAGGAAGTTGAGCCATTTGTTCAGCAATTAATTGATTTTGAATAACAGCTTCATCTGAAGTATAACCTTTACTCATCAGCGCATAATTTTTACCATTGCTAGAGTAAATACCAACAATTTTTTGTTCTTTAACAATAATGTTTATTGCCTTCCAATCGTCGCGCTGAATACGAACATCCTCCAATAAAGGATTGTTAGTGAGTATATGGTCTTCAATTTCTTTGCGCCATTTTAAAATATCTTTTGCCTTATCCATCGAATGAATCTTAACTCCATTGAGAATTGACTCACTCTGAAGGATTTGATTGCCCGAAACACTTAGTGTATTAACATTATCATAAGGTAATATTTGCCATCCAGACCAAACCATTAAACTGTAAATAATTAAATAGAGAATAAAAATTTTTCTCTTTCCTTTAGGAAACCCTTTTAACAATACTTCTTTACTTGGTAATCTATCTAACCAATAACTAGGAGTGGGATTATGAGGGGTTATTCTTTGACCATCTTGTCTATTTTTAAAAACAAATGACTCTTGAGAATTAGCGTCTATACGATAATTTTGTGAAGACCTTACTCGATAATAAGGCTCATTCATCGAGCTATTGTAATAATCAAGCTGTTGACTATCTCGATAATCATTTAAGGAATATATATTGGATCGATTTAAACGCTCTTGATTAAGCGAATGTTCAAAAGAAGTCGGAAGAATAGGTTTACCTTGAGAATCCAAACGATAATTCCCCATAGGGGCTGTTACTGGCTGATTATTTCTTTCTGAAATTGTCCTTTTATTCTGCCGATTCTGGTTCTTATCTGGTAACCGGTAATTAACCATCCCTATTCCTCCTCTCTTTTAAAATAGTTATACCATCTCGTTCATCATTTGAATGATTCGATCACTTGCATCCGTAATTCCCATGCTTTTAGCCGCCTGACCCATTACTTTTAAATCTTCAGGGGCCACCATTAATTGGCTAACTTCTTGATATAAAGACTGTCCACTAAGCTTTGACTCCTTTATCATAACAGCCGCCTTGTTATTTACTAAAGATAAGGCATTATGTTCTTGGTGATTATCTGTTACATAGGGACTAGGTATTAAAATACTTGGCAAGCCAAGAGCTGTTAACTCAGTTAAAGTTGTTGCTCCAGCTCGACAAACAACCAAATTAATAGCTTGAAAAACACTTGGCATATTATCGATATATGGAACGATTCGAACATTATTACTCTGATTAATTTCTTCAACCATCTCTTCATTCAGTTCTTGGAAGTGATTTTGTCCCGTTGCAATAATCACTTGATAATTAGCGCTTAACCATTTATCCAGCGACTCAATTCCTGCTTGATTAATAGCTGGTGCTCCACGAGAGCCTCCAAAAATTAAGACTGTCGGTTGATTATCTTTTAACTCAAATTGTTCAGACAAACAGTGAGGCATTGCCGGTGTCGATATCACTTCTTGCCCTCTAGGGTTTCCTGTTAAAACTACTTTATTTTGGTTTTTGCCAAATTGATGGCTCGCTTCTTCAAAACAAACAGCAATTTTATTAACAAAACGAGCTAAAAATTTATTCGTAATTCCTGCTACTGAATTTTGCTCATGAATAATAGTCGGAACTTTAAGCATACTGGCAGCTAATAAAACAGGTCCACACACATACCCACCTGTTCCAAGTACAATGTCCGGTTGGAAATCACGGATCATTTGCTTTGCCTTATGAGTAGAATGAAACATTTTAAAGATTAATTTTAAATTATCTAAACTAATTGACCTTTTTAAACCTGTAATTTCGACTGCTTTAAAAGGTATTCCCGCTCGAGGAACAATTTTCGACTCCAATCCTCTTTGTGTTCCAATATAAAGCACTTCCACATCGGATCGTTCTTTCAAAACTCGATACAAAGCTAATGCTGGATAAATGTGCCCTCCGGTTCCACCACCCGAAAGAACAATTCGTTTTACTTTATTCATTTCTTTCTCCTTTATTTTGATGCACTTTTAAAAGACTCGACCTGCTCGATAAACCGATCACCTCTAATTTCATAATTCTTAAATTGATCCCAAGAAGCACATGCTGGTGAAAACAAAACAATTTGTCCTTCTTTAGCATAAGCAAACGCTGCTTGACTCGCTTGGTCTAAATTTTCAAATAAATTGATTGTTTCGATTTTAGCTTGTCTAAAATCTTTTGCCATTTTTTCTCTCGATTCACCGTATAAAAAGGCTGCTTTCACTTTGTTTAAATAAGGTATTAAGTCCTGAAAATCATTTCCACGATCTAGACCCCCACCAATATAAATGATGTCTTGGTCAAAACTTTTAAGGGCTGTAATGGTTGCAGCCGTATTGGTTGCTTTGGAGTCATTATAAAATTCAATCCCCTTGATTGTACCCAGAGCTTGGATACGATGACGAATACCAGTAAAGTTTGCTAATTTTTCTTGAATAGCTGTATTATCTACCCCTTGAATTTTTGCAATAGCAATTGCGGCTAGCGCGTTTTCTAAATTATGCTGGCCAGGCAGATTAAACTGCTCGATTAAAGCGACTTCTTGACCTCGAAAATAAAAAGAATGATTTTTAATATAGGCACCCGCTTTTACTTGTTTGTGACGAGAAAACGGAACCTTTATCGCTGGAGAATGCTTCAACCATTCTTCAAGTTCAGCTTGATCGGCATTATAAATTAAATAATCTCTCTCGGTCATTTGCTGAATCAGTTTTAATTTTGCTGCAATATAGTCTTGCCTGGTTCCGTGGTAATCTAAATGTGCTGAATGAATATTGGTAAAAACCGCAATATGTGGATGAAATGAATGGATACCCATTAATTGGAAAGAAGATAGTTCCATTACGATTAAGTCCGTTTCATTTACTTCTTGAGCCACTTCAATTGACGGTACGCCCACGTTTCCTGCTAATTCAACTTTACCTTTCCATGAACCTTCTAGAAGATGGTGGGCTAAGCAAGTCGTGGTTGTTTTTCCATTAGAGCCTGTAATGCCAATAATAGGTGCTAGACTTTCACGATATGCTAGCTCAACATCCGTATAAATAGGTATCCCACGATGCTCAGCTTCTTGAATAAGCTCTAATGAATAAGGTATCCCAGGTGTCTTAACGATAAAGTCAATTCCTTCTAATATTTCGAGCGGGTGTCCCTTATCCACTACTCTAACTCCTGACTTTAATAGCAAATTAACCGACGGGTCCTGAGAAAGGTCCCCTCGGTCATTGAGCGTAATTTTTGCGTTTTCTTTTTGTAAGTAATTCACAACACTCTTGCCAGTTAGGGCATAACCCATAACTAGAATATGTTGGCCAGCGTATTTATTTGTCATTTGTTTTCACACTTTCTCGCTTATTATGCCTATTATAAAATGAAATAGAGTAAGCTAGCAAGTAATCCTACTGTCCAAAAAACAAGCACGACTAGCTCTTCAGACCAGCCAATCATTTCAAAGTGATGGTGAATGGGTGACATCTTAAAGATCCGCTTTCCTCTGGTCTTGAAAGAAGCAACTTGTAAGATAACAGATAAAGTTTCTATTACAAAAACCATGCCGATGATTAATAGGGACCATGGGTTGTTTAAAAGTATTGAAATAATTGCTAATCCTGCCCCTAAAGCTAGCGAACCCACATCCCCCATGAAAATTTGAGCAGGTTTGCGATTAAATATTAAAAAAGATAAAAGGCTTGCTGTAACAATTAAGCAAGCCATAGCAACGGATGCTTGCTCTAGGCGAATAGCCAACATAAAGTAGGCTCCATAGGCAATGATATTTAACCCTGTGGCTAAACCGTCTAATCCATCGGTTAAGTTAACAGCATTGGAAAAACCAGTAATCCAAAAGAAGGCAAAAGCTATTACAACTATTAAATAGTTAATTTCCAAAGAGAAAATAGGCAATACAAATCTTTTACCTAAAACATAACCCGCTAGAACGACGATACCAGAAAATAAAAGCTGTAATAGAAATTTTTGTTTAGCAGTTAGCCCTTCATTTTTACCGGTAAAAATAGATATAAAATCATCGGCAAACCCAATGCCACCAAAAAATAACCAAGTTAGCACAATCATCAAGAGATTGGCATCTAGTAGATTAAATAGCCAGCCAAACATCAAAGTAATCATTATAGATACTGCAATAAACACCGTTCCTCCCATAGTGGGAGTACCTGTTTTTACTTGGTGCCATGAAGGGCCTTCTTGCCGAATAGCTTGTCCCATTTTCTTATTTAAGAATAAACGGATAAAAAGGGGCACTAAAGCCAGGGTTAAGAGGCCTGAACTAATAAAAGCCATTAATAACTGCATCATCTTTTCCATTTGTTTTCTAACTCCTCTTCTACAATCGCAACCTCATCATAAGGTATATAATCATCACCAATTACTTGATAAGCCTCTCCTCCCTTACCAGCAAAAAGAAGTGTATCATTAGCTTCGGCATGATTTACTAAATGATGAATGGCTTTTTTTCGATCTTCAATTAAATCATAAGGAACTTCTTGATGATCTCTCACCATTTCAGAAACAATCTTTTTAATGGGTTCATTTCGAGGATTATCTGCCGTAAATACAATATGATCCGCCCACTTAAATAAAATATCGCCCAAATCAGGTCGAGCAGCCGAATCTCTATTACCTCCGGAATGCCCAAACATTACTCTTAATTTTCCGTTTGAGGTTTCTTTTAATTCACTTAAGACATTTTCTAAAGCATCTGGTGTATGTGCAAAATCAATCACCACTCGATAATCTTGACCCTTATCAATAACTTGCATTCTTCCAGTGATACCTTTTAATCTAGGTGTCAAATCAACTATTTGTTCAGCTGAATAGCCATAATAAACTACCAGACACAAAAAGGCTGCTAAATAATTCATAACATTATAAGCACCAATCATCGATAAAGCAACTGGATAAGTTCTAGCTTGATAGTGAAGCTTGAATTTTTGTATTGAAGCTTCTGTCGTCAGCTCATCCACATAAACTGTGGCCTGAGGATCTTTCATACTATAAGTAATTACAACCGCCCCAGTAGCTCGACTCATTACATCTGCATAAGGATCATCTTGATTAATAATCGCTAGTCTTGGTTTTTGATGGTGAAAACTCTGTCCCAATTGTGCAAAGAGCAAACTCTTAGCATAAGCATAATTGTCCATAGTTTTATGAAAATCCAAGTGTTCTCGAGTTAGGTTAGTAAAAATTGCACAGTCCACATCGGTATACCAAAGACGGCCTAAGGACAAAGCGTGAGAAGAGGCCTCAATTATGATATCACTGCAGCCCTCCTCGACCATCGACTTATAATACTTTTGTAAACTAACTGCTTCTGGCGTTGTATTAATAGCCGGAAGCAGACGCTCGCCAATTTTGTAATGCAGGGTGCCTATCACACCTGTCTTATGATTCAATAATTCTAAAAATTGAGAAATCAAATGTGTGGTGGTCGTTTTTCCGTTAGTCCCAGTAACCGCTACTAGAGGAAGCTGGCTAGATGGTTGACCGAAAAATTGATGAGATAGTATTGCTTGCGCTCGATAAGTTGAAGGGACTTTGACTAGCGTTATTTTTTTATTCAAAGCCTTTTCTATTTGTTTAGAAGAGAATTCTTCGGCTACTATCAGTGAAATGTTTTCTTTCATCAGCTGATCAATTACTGAATGGCCATCAAACCTTTCACCTTTTATAGCGATAAAGGCAGCATTTTCAGTTAGCTTTCGACTGTCATTGGTCAGATCGTGTATTTCTTTATTAAGATCTAAATCACCTAAAAGTTCGTAGTTAATTAAAACTGATATTAGTTTATTTAATCGCATTTCATTTCCTTCTCTCTACTGCTTGATTAATATAGACTCTAACATTGGATGAAAAACTTCGGACAGCATCTGAGTTCCATAAATACCATAGTCATTTTGTGGCCTTTTAATAAATAAATATAACATGTATTTAGGTTCTTCAGCAGGAAAGAAACTGATGACTGAATAAAAATAGTCGTTTTGTCCCGTTAGATAGCCTGTTCCCTCTTCATTAGCAATTTGAGCCGTTCCGGTTTTTGCCGCCACTCTGACTATGTCAGATTTAAAAGGTCTTGAAGTCCCATTTTGATCCTCAACCGCTTTAGTCATCAAGTCAATAATATAGAAAGTTACTTCAGGTTCAATAACTTGCCCTAAGTTTTGTTTTTGATAGCTTTGTCCGCTTTTATCAATATGATCAATATATTGAATTTTCATCATTTGCCCTTTGTTAGCAACCGCACTATAAGCTTGTAAAAGTTGCATCGGTGTAGCTGAAAATGCTTGGCCAAAGCCAGACATTATTCGTGATGTAGGGTTAGTGAAATCGAGTGAACCCGGATTTTCATTCGCTAGTTTACTATTTGTGCTAACGCCAAAACCAAATTTTTTTAATTCTTCAGTCCAAACTTGATCTCCCATACGATTCACTAATTCGACCATTGCCACATTTGAAGAGCGAATGAAGCCATCTTCAAATGAAATTTGTCCCCAACCGAATTGGTTATGGTCTCTTACTTCACGATCAAACACTTTTACCATACCCGATAAGAACGTTTCTCCCGGTTGATAAACACCCATTTCTTTTGCTTTAGCCATGGTCAAAATCTTAACAGTTGATCCTGGTTCGTTAGCTGTTTCAACTAACAAATTCTGCCAAAGAGAGTCGATTCCTTCTCTGGTATTTAAATTAAATGAAGGTCTTTGAGCTGAGGTTAATAATTTACCAGTTTCTAATTCAACCAAGTAAGCCCCCATTGACTCAGGTTGATATTTCTTAAAAATCTTATCTAGAATAGTCTCGGTCTGATTTTGGATACGACTATCTAAAGTTAAATAGATATCATTAGCCAATTGAAGGTCAGTTGAATTTTTGCTTGATTTCCCACTCGATAATATATCATCAAATGCCGCTTCAATACCCATGGCTCCAACTAAACTTGATTGAGAACCTTCTTGGTTACTTTCATTAACTTCTGCATAACCTATTAAGTGAGAGGCAAAGTAGTCATTGAAATAATAACGGCTCACCTGACTAGTGAAAAAGATTCCCGGTAAGTTTTCAGCTTCAATTGCTAATTTTGTCTGTGCTGATATGTTTTTAGAAGCTGAGCCAAACTCAACTTGATTAACATTATCACTATTTAATTGCGTCCATATTTTTTCTTTCGGCATATCGATATATTTAGCAAGAATGGTCGCCGTATAATCAATGTCTTTAACCGTTTCACCTTCTGCCCAATCAGCATCTAGAACAGCGTACATAGAATAAGAAGTAGTATCCATTGCAATAGGCTGACCAAACTGATCATAAATTGTGCCTCTTTTTGCTTTAGCAATACTACTTCTATTGTCTACTTGCATTTCTAGTTTAGTTAAATTAACACCATTTACTTGTTTGAATAAAGCTATTTGTGCCATTCGACCAATCATTACTAAACCGATTAAAATTACAATGATAGCTAAAAAAAACAAATTCATCCCTTGATTATTATTCGCATTATTATTAGTCATTTTGATTGATATCCTTTACGCGATCCATTTCTGCCTTCATACCGTTGGCTTCTGCTACAAGCTCAATATTTTTATACTTTAAGTTTTCAGCCTTTTCGACCATTAACATTTCTGTTTCTTTGACAAGCTCAGCCTCTTCCAACTGGATCTCTTGAATCCTTTGGTTAACCTGGTTGACTTGCCAATGAATATAAAGACTCGCAAAGCAACAGCTAACCATTATAAAAATACCTAGCAATGCTAAGTTTCGATTCGTTATAATCGTTTGCCTTTTTGATCTCCTATCTTCATTATCAAACCAATCAGATTGATGGGAAAGTTCCCACTCTTCAATCTTTCGGACTGCTGAGCCATCAAACGTATTAGTAGATTGACCGACTAGCGATTGGGCTTGGTCTTTATTATAATAATTTCTTCTTTGATAACTTTCAGTCACAATCGCTATCCTCCTCAATACTACATACTAATTCTTTCAATAATTCTTAATTTTGCTGATCTTGAACGATTGTTATTCTTTAACTCTTCTTTTGAAGGTAGTATCGGTTTTCGATTAACTATTCGATAATCTGCTTGTTGATTACTTAAAACAGGTAAATTTCTAGGTGTTTCTGGTAAGGTGGATACTTGCTTAAACATTTGTTTAACCAATCGATCTTCTAAGGAATGGAAGGTAATAACTGCCATCCTGCCACCTACTTTTAACAGTTTTAACCCCTGTTCAATTGAACTTTCGACTGCGCCAAGCTCATCGTTAACAGCTATTCGAATGGCTTGAAAAGCTCGCTTAGCTGGATGTCCACCGGTCCGACGTGTCGCGGCAGGAATCGCTTCTTTAATAATCTCTGCTAATTGAGTAGTTGTTTCAATTGCTTGTTTTTTACGACTTTGTTCAATATTTCTTGCAATTCTTTTAGCAAATTTTTCTTCACCATACCGGAAGATAATACGCACCAAATCATTATAATCCCAAGTATTTACTACTTCATAAGCATCGAGCTCTTGCCTTTGGTCCATTCGCATATCTAGCCTTGCTTCTTGATGATAGGAGAACCCTCTTTCCGCAATATCTAATTGTGGTGAAGATACTCCCAAATCATAGTAAATCCCATCAATTAGGTGAATTGATTGCTCCGATAAGGCGACTTCTAAATCACGAAAATTTCTTTCAAAAAAAGTTATTTTTCCTTGGGATAATTGCTCTTTTAAAGTTACTTTAGCATTATTAATTGCCATAAGATCTTGGTCAAATGCCAATAATTTTCCACGGTCTGAAAGAAGGCTTAATAAGTATTGAGCATGTCCAGCGCCACCCAATGTACAATCAACATAAATTCCATTGGGATTCACTTCTAAACCATCAATTGTTTCCTTTAGTAAAACTGTTTCGTGCTCAAAGGACATATTGTCACCTCGTTATTTTAAAATCCAAAATCAATCATTTCTTCTGCAATATTTTCAAAATTTTCCTCAGCATCCTCTGCAAAATCTTCCCAAAGCTCACTGCTCCAAATCTCGATACGGTCTGATACGCCAATCACACGACATTCCTTATCAATCTTAGCGAACTCTATAAGATTTTTTGGTAAATTTATCCGTCCTTGCTTATCGATTTCTACTTCGGTGGCAGCCGAATAGAAAAAACGAGTAAACTTACGTGCGTCTTTTTTAGCTAGAGGTAATTGTTTTAATTTTTCTTCAATTGTTTCCCATGCATTCATGGGGTAGCCAAATAAACAGCCATCCAGACCTCTAGTTACTATAAAAGTCGAACCTAGTTCTGGACGAAACTTAGCAGGCATGATCAAGCGGCCTTTGGAATCGATATTATGTTGATATTCTCCCATTAACACGACTTGTTCACACTCCTCTCCTAAGTTAGATTAATTTTACCACATACTCCCACTTTTCACCACCTTATAGACAAAATTGAATAAAAAAACAGGTTTTGCTAGAAAGCAAAACCTGTTAAAGCTTGATATTATGATCATTTAAAGCTATTAAAAAAGTGGTGGGGTAATTAGAAAAAAATCGTCCACCATCTTAAAATAATCATTCCCACTAAATAAAAAACCAAGAAATAAAAAAGTAATTCACTTGCAGGCAAATAAAATTGCTTAAAATAGAAATGGTCGATTTCTTGTATATATTTATGTAATTGAACACCGATTGCAAAAGAAGAAAATAAAATAATAAATGGTAGCACATTAAAACCAAAAATTAACCAGCCAAAACCGTATATTAAAACCAATAAAGTGGGTAATAAACAAATGGCTAATGTTATAGGCCAATTTTTAAAATAGGTTAAATAAGGTCTCCCATATTTTTTAATTAAAAAAATCATAGTTAGAGGAATGATATAAAGCAATAACTCAAATACAGAAAAATCACTTGTCTGCAAAGTATCCCTTCTTTCCTCTAATGAATATTTCCTTTTAATATTATTCAATAAATGTCAATAAATGCAACCAGGTATCTTGATTAAATACTTCCCAATAATTTCCGTCTCCTAAAACAGCGTAACCGATAACTAAACCCATTCCAAAGACAATAATTAAAAGGATGATAAAGAAAAAAACTTTGAAGATCCCTTTCATAACTTGTTTAAATAGTGGATATTCTAAATATTTTAACTTCTCTGCCATTTATTCACCCCTAGTTTATTTCCAAATGGATTGCCACAATCTCATAAAGAAATTTGGCTTACTTGGTTTTTTATTATTTTTGTTTGGATCAATTAAACCGGATTCGACCCAATCCATCATTATACCAGTTCCTAATGCTACTGCATTCATGGGTTGGTCAGAAGGAATAGCTGAGACTTTTATCTGCTCAGTGATTAACAAATCTAGATCTTGGATCATAGCGCCCCCGCCTGTAATAACCAGTCCTTGATCATGGATATCTGCGATTATTTCTGGAGAAGCTTGTTCAATCACTCTGCGTATTGTTCTCACTATTTGATCTAATAAATCTTTTAATGCCCGATGTAAATCGTTAGAGTCAACATTAATTGCTTTTGGTAATCCTGTAACAAGATCGCGCCCCTTTAACTCTTGGTTATGAACATCTCTTCCATCCACCTTTTTAGCACAGGCAAGTTGCATTTTTATCCTCTCAGCTGATTGGATCCCAATGAGTAGTTGGTAATGGTCCTTAAAATACTGGATAATTGCTTCATCAAAGTCATCACCAGCTATCTTAATCGATTCTGCGTGAAGAATTTCACCTGAAGCAATAATTGCTATATCCGTCGTTCCTCCACCAATATCTACAATCATACTTCCTTTGGCTGATAAAACATCTAGGCCCGAACCGATAGCCGCTACCATCGGTTCAACTTCTACTCGAACCCTACCCGAAGTAACTTTTTGAACTGCCTCGAATAGTGAAAGTTGTTCTATTTCACTTACATTGGTTGGCGTTGAAATTAAAACATTTGCCTTTCTCAAGCCACGTCGAATGTGTGCGCGCTTGAAAAAGTGAAGAAGCATGGCTTCGGTTAAGTCATAGTCTGATACCACTCCACCTTTTAAAGGTTGTATAACTTCAAGAGACTTTGGCACTCTACCCCGCATTTCATAAGCTTCTCGTCCCACTGCCATTACTTCTTGAGTCGATTGATCTACAGCAATCACTGCGGGCTCATTTAAAATGATTCCTCGGCCTTTAAGATGGATTAATACATTGGTTGTTCCTAAATCAATACCTATATCTCTAGCCATTATACTCATCCTTTCTGGATGATAGTTAAGCAAACACAGCTTTTACAGCTGGTTTATTTTGAATGGATGGAATTGGCTGGATATTAACACGTTCGATGTTTGCTCCTAAGCGAGCTAGCTTTTCATGGAAGAGGTAATAACCACGATCAAGATATTTCAACTCAGAAACCCTTGTCAATCCTTTAGCAGTAAGTCCTGCAATAATAAGAGCAGCTGCCGCACGAAGGTCTGTCGCTTTAACCTGGGCACCTGATAATTCTGCAGGTCCGTACATTACAACTGTTTGGCGTTCAATTTTGAAATCAGCGCTCATTCGACGCAATTCTTCAAAGTGCATGAATCGATTTTCAAAAACGGTTTCAGAAAGTGCTGAGTCTCCCTTAGCTAATAATTGAGCAATCGACATTTGTGCCTGCATATCCGTTGGAAAGCCTGGATAAGGCATGGTTTTAATGTCTGTGGGTTTCAAAACCTTGGGACCAATTACCCTTAGCGAAGAATCAAACACTTCAAAAACAACGCCCATTTCTTGCAACTTACTAATTAGCGGTTTGTTGTGATGAGCAATCGCTCCTTCAATCATGACATCTCCATTAGTCACAGCAGCCGCTACCATAAAAGTACCGGCTTCGATACGATCTGGCATAACTTCATAGTCCGTAGCCAAAAGTTCTGAAACACCTTCGATACGTATTGTCTCCGTTCCAGCACCTGAAACTTTAGCACCCATTTTATTTAAAAAGTTAGCTAAGTCAACAATCTCTGGTTCTCTAGCAACATTTTCAATCACTGTTTCGCCTTTAGCTAAAACAGCAGCCATCATAATATTTTCAGTGGCTCCCACCGAAGGGAAATCCAGGTAAATATTGGCTCCGATTAACTGGTCTGCTTTTGCTTCAACATATCCTGCTGCATTTTCAATAGTAGCTCCTAATGCTTCAAATCCTTTTAGGTGCAAATCAATGGGACGTGTACCGATTGCACAACCGCCTGGCATGGCCACACGCGCATGACCAAAACGTGCTAACATTGGTCCCATTACAACGATCGAAGCGCGCATTTTACTAACAAAGTCATAGTCCGCCATAGTTTTAACCCGACCTGTCGCATCGAGCGTCATCTGATTATTCGCTTGATTGAATTTAGTCTCTAGGTCAATATTCTTTAGCAATTCGTTCATTGTTAAAACGTCTGATAAAACAGGCACATTACTTAGTCGTGTAATTCCTTTCGACGCCAAAATAGAAGCTGCCAGAATTGGTAAAACTGCATTCTTAGCACCTTCAACCTTGACTGTACCCTCCAAACGGTTGCCACCTTGTACAATAATTTCTTCCATTTTAAATGAATCCCCTTTTGAAGACTATCGCTTTGGAGTAGGCGAGAGACTTATACACATGATTAGAGAAACGCTGACATCAATAGTAGACGTAAGGTTTCAATGATTGTTATAAAAAACGAACTTGTCAAATAGCCCAAGCCAATACTACATAAAATACATAGGTATCGGTCCATTGCTTGGTGTTGAGGCTGTAAAACACTCCTCCAATTAACTTTTGACAGAGCCATATAGGCTAGGATGACAAAGAAAATGCGAAAAAACAGTACTGCCATACCATTTATAATTGCATACATTTAAATCACCCTTTCATGTTCGTAATCATCATAGCATAAATAAGAAGTAAGTAAAATGACTATAAAGCAAAAATACTATCAAAAAGAAATAGGGCTTAACTTTTCACAATAAAAAAGCTATCCTGCTAATCTTTGACAGTATGAAATCTATTTATTACTTTTTAAAGTCATTTTGATGACTAGCATTTTGTAGATAATAACGTCGATGGTTATCAATCTTAGCCAAATAAAACTCTCCTTCATGAACGCTTGGATCAAATTCAATTATTTCGTCACTAGGCTCAATGGCTTCTAAGTATAGCTTTTCATATTCCTCAATGCTTAACTTTCGACGTTTCTGGAACATTGCTTCAATTTCATTCAAGAGTATAGCCTCTCTAAAACCTGGCTGTAATGCTCCAAAAAAACATTCAGCAACCGCACCTGAACCATAAGAAAATAGGGAAATCTTATCGCCTTTTTTAAGACTTTGATCATGAACTAAAAGTGAAATTAAGCCTAGGTAAAGTGAGCCAGTATAAATGTTGCCAATATGTCTTGAATATTGAACAGCGTGATCGTAATGATTATCAAAACGGTCTAAAGCCTTCAACTTCTGATCTACATCTTTGAGTGTATTTGTTGAATCATTTAAATACTGACGATAGTTTTTAATCGCCTTACGACCCATTTTGGTAAATGGTAAATGGAACAATTGTACTTGATAAGCATCCCAAAAATCCGGTTTACGCTTACCTACTTCTTCCATAATATTCAAAAAGGTCTGATTATATAGATTGGTAGAAAACTTACCGTCTACACGTGGATATACGTCGTATTGTGGTCGCCAAAAATCAAATTGATTGTCAGTATAAGCAATGCTTTCTTCTTCAATAGCTAAAATCGCTGGATCAGCAGTTATTAACATAGCCACTGCTCCTGCTCCTTGAGTCGCTTCTCCAGAAGACGCTAGACCATATCGAGCAATATCGGTTGTAACGACTAGCACCTTTCTTTCGGGTCTTAAGCGCACATAGTCAACAGCCGCTTGTAAAGCTGCCGTTCCTGCATAACATGCCTCTTTGATTTCATAGGAGCGTGCAAAACGGTTAATCTTTAATGCTTGGTGCAAATATATTGAAGCTGCTTTAGAATAATCAAAAGACGATTCAGTAGCTACAATCACTTGGTCAATTAAGTCCCGATCTTCTTTTGAAATAATTGGTAACGCTGCATTAATGGCCAATGTAACAATATCTTGTTTGTAATCCGTGACAGCCATTTGACTTTGGCCGATTCCAATTGTAAATTTTGCTGGATCAATATCTCTTGCTTGAGCTAATTCCTCCATGTCTACATATTGGGGTGGTATATAAAAATGAATACGGTCGATTCCAACTTTTGTTTTCATTAATTCCCTCCTCAGTTTTTTCAATCATAATAGACATTATCTTACGAATTTCTCATTTTGTCTAGTAAATCCCTTGCAATCTGAGAGTTAAAGCTTTCTCTTACTTTTAACAATTTAACTAATAGGTCGATTTCATCGGCTTTGGCTCCCACTTGTATCGCTAAGCTACGAGCCTGCAATCCCATATGACCCTTTTGTATACCTTCGGATACGATGGCTTTTAAGGCTGCAAAGTTTTGGGCTAAACCGACAGAAGCAACAACTTGAGCTAACTCTAAAGCATTAGGATTTCCCATTAAATTTAAAGACCACTTTGCCATTGGATGAATGGATAAGGTCCCCCCCACCGTAGCGACTGGAAGAGGAATGTCCATATGTCCGCTCAATTCAGCCTTCTTAGAATCATAAAACCACTGACTTAAACCTCGATATTTTCCTTCTTTACATGCAAAGGCATGAACACTCGCTTCTACCGCACGCCAATCATTTCCTGTAGCAATCAAAACCGCATCCACTCCATTCATAATCCCTTTATTATGAGTTGTGGCACGGTAAGGATCCAATTGGGCATAGTCACTAGCCATAGCAATTTTTTGGGCAATAGGATGGGCTCTATCTAAATTTATATCTATACGCTCAATAGAAAGAGTCGCTTCCACCTTAACAAAATTTTGTGGATTGTAATTTGAAAGAATTGCCATTAAAACCTTGCCACCAATATCTTTTTTTATCTCAAAGGCTAATGCTTCCAAAACGGTATTTAAAGAGTTGGCTCCCATAGCTTCACAAGGGTCAAATAGTAGATAATAGGAATGGTAGAGCGTCTGATTGCTACGATAAGCCGAATACTCAATATCTAAAGGTCCCCCTCCTCTTTCTACCATCCGATAAGCTACTTTTTTAGCAAAGCTCAACCACCCCTCTTTATGCTTGTTAAGAGCTTGTTTCGCTTCAGCTTCTGTCCAATCAGTTAAAACAATTTGTCCTTTAATCGTTTTACGGTCTAAATGCGCTTTAATATTACCCAAATGTTTGGCGCCATTGGATGCCGCAGCTATTACCGATGGTTCTTCTGTTACCATCGGAACTATGTAGTCCTTTTCGTTCACTTGAATAGTCGGTAATATCCCCATTGGAAGGCCATAAGTGTAGAGATAGTTTTCAATCATCTGATTGGCTCTTTTTTCATCTAATATAGGAAAATCCTTCTTATTTTCTAAATAAGGGGAAATGTTTAAACGTCTTTCCTGTAATGATTGACGGTAAAATTTCTTAAGTGTCATTAAATGCTCCTCATAAAAAAACACAGGTAGAAAAATCTACCTGTGCAAGTAATTTAAAAATTATTTAGTCCCGAAGATACGGTCACCAGCATCACCAAGTCCTGGTAGAATATAGGAATTCTCATTTAAGCGCTCATCCAAGGCAGCTGTAAAGATATCAACAGTTGGAAAAGCTTCTTGCAAAGCCTTCACTCCTTCAGGAGCAGCCACTAAACATACAAATGTAATGTGCTGCTTATCAACGCCATATTTCTCAGTTAATTGTTTAAGAGCTGAAATGGCAGATCCTCCTGTAGCTAACATTGGATCGACTACAAATACTTGGCGATCTTTAATATCAAGAGGAAGCTTAGCAAAATATTCAACAATCTCTAATGTGTCATGCTCACGATACAAACCAATGTGACCCACACGAGCAGCGGGGACCAAAGATAAAATTCCGTCTACCATACCTAATCCTGCACGAAGAATTGGAACAATAGCCATTTTCTTACCAGCAATTTGTTTTTGCTTAGTAACAGCTAGTGGTGTTTCAATTTCAACTTCTTCAAGCGGTAGGTCGCGTGTGATTTCATAAGCCATCAACATAGCAATCTCATTGGTTACTTCACGAAACACTTTAGTTGAAGCATTCTTATCGCGAATAATGGTTAGTTTATGTTGAATTAAGGGATGATCAACTACCGTAAATTTTGCCATTCTTTTTCCTCCTAATCTAAAGTATCTTAGTGATAAGCGTTAAGAGGCTTGTCAGCTACAATTGCTTCTGCTTGCTTACGTAGTTCAGCAAGTTCAGACTCTTCGGCTTTAAGAGCCTTAACAATAATTTCAGCAATTTCACGTGCTTGATCTTCTTTAATACCTC
Organism: Facklamia sp. P12932; assembly: GCF_050409545.1. NCBI lineage: Bacteria > Bacillati > Bacillota > Bacilli > Lactobacillales > Aerococcaceae > Facklamia > Facklamia sp. P12932. Next base: position 46,127 of record NZ_JBNUPG010000009.1, read on the forward strand.
TTGAAGTAATTGCTGGTGTTCCCACACGGATACCTGATGTTTCAACAAATGAACGTTGGTCATTTGGAATAGAGTTCTTATTAACAGTGATTGCAACTTCTTCTAAGCGGTTTTGTGCCCACTTACCAGAAACATCAAAGCTTGTTAAGTCTAATAACATTAAGTGGTTATCTGTACCACCTGAGATAACGCGTAAGCCACTCTCGTTAAATACTTCTGCCATAGCAGCGGCATTCTTAATAACTTGTTGTGCATACTCTTTAAATTCAGGTTGTAAAGCTTCACCAAAAGCAACTGCTTTAGCTGCAATAACGTGCTCTAAAGGTCCTCCTTGGATTCCTGGGAAGATAGCAGAGTTTAATTTCTTACCATATTCTTCTTTAGCAGTTAAGATCATGCCACCACGAGGACCTCTTAAAGTCTTGTGAGTAGTAGTTGTAACTACATCCGCGTAAGGAAGTGGATTTGGATGTAAACCAGCCGCTACTAAACCAGCGATATGCGCCATATCAACCATTAAAATAGCGCCAACTTCTTTAGCAATCTTTGCAAATCTTTCAAAGTCGATTGTACGTGAGTAGGCAGAAGCACCCGCAATAATCATTTTTGGTTTCTCTTCACGCGCAATTTTTTCTAAAGTGTCATAGTCTAGCTGTTCATTTTCATCAAGACCATAAGCTAACATATGATATGATTGACCAGAGAAGTTAACTGGTGAACCGTGAGTCAAGTGCCCACCTTGAGATAAGTCCATACCTAATACTTTATCTCCTGGTTCTAAGAAGGCACGGTAAACAGCTAAGTTAGCTGAAGAACCTGAGTGAGGTTGAACGTTAACATAAGTTGCGCCAAATAATTCTTTGGCACGATCAATTGCTAATTGTTCTAGGATGTCTACGTATTCACACCCACCATAATAACGACGTCCTGGATATCCTTCAGCATATTTATTGGTTAGGATTGACCCTTGAACCTTCATAACATCTTCAGATACAAAGTTTTCTGAAGCAATTAATTCGATACCATGCGTTTGACGTTGGCGTTCTTTTTCAATTACCTCAAAAACTTCTGCATTAATATTTGACATATATACACCCTCCAAAAAAATAGTTACAACATTTAGTTGTAGTTTAATTATAACATAAATGACGACGCTTTCGTAACCCTATTCATGAAAGCAAGTGTTTTCTCATCATTTTCTAATCCTTGAACATAAATTTTCTCTGCCGGACCTTTTTCTAGAGCCCTAAGTCCAGAAAATAAATGTTGTGAAGCGCTCTGCCAGTCATTCGGTTGACCCAATGAATAACTATCGACAACCTGGGGCCGTTCTTTCAAACCATCAATAATAGCATTATCAGCCAAAATGCCTATCTTCATCGATTCTTTATTGACTAATTCAACCCATTCTTCTATTTTTCTCGGAAATGCTATCAGGTAAACCGGTTGTTTGGGACTATAATGACGATATTTGACTCCTGGGGAAGCTACATTTAAGTTAGCCAATTGCATTTTTTCAGAAACAATCTGAACAGGACAGGCTGTTTTAGCTTGAATCTGACTAGGCGTGATATGGCCTGGTCGTAAGACATCCACTCTATCCTCATGGGGATAGACAACTGTCGACTCAATACCCACCTCCGTTAAAGCTTGGCCATTATTTAGAATTCCAGCAATTACACCTCTAAAATCATGTAGTACATGCGCCAAGCTCGTCGGACTTGGTTTGCCAGATAGATTTGCTGACGGACCTACTAGTGGGGTTCCCACTAAGTCAATTAATTCTAAGGTGAGAGACTGATTAGGCATCCGAATAGCTACGCTTTGCTTACCGCCAGTCACGTTATCAGCTACTTTCCCTTTTTTAAGTGGAAAAATAATCGTTAAAGGTCCCGGCCAGAAACTATCCATCAATGATTGAGCGATGGGGGAGATTTCATTCACTAGTTCTTCAACTTGATCTTGATTGGCAACATGCACGATTAAGGGGTTGTCATTAGGACGGCCCTTTGCTTTAAAGACTTTTGCCACAGCTACTGGATTTGTGGCAATAGCCCCTAATCCATAAACCGTTTCGGTTGGAAAAGCGATTAATTCCCCCTTTTTTAGTAGTTCTGCTGCTTGAGGCAAGCTTTGCTTATCAAAAATTAGAGTCTTCATTTAAATCCTCCTCTCGCATCAAAGATACATATCGATCTTTACCCGCAAAATCACGTCCAATTTGAATAAAAGCCGCTGGAAAAGCGTCTTGCAATATCGTCTTAACAGCCAGTCCTTGGGCAAAACCTATTTCAAAAAAAACACCGGCTCTTGGTTTTAAGTGTGAAGGTAATTGCTTAGCTAAAGCTTTATAAATGGCTAAACCTTCATCTTCCGCAAACAAGGCGGATTGTGGTTCATATTTTTTTACAGAAGCATCCATTAAATCCAACTCACTTTGAGCAATATATGGTGGATTAGAAACGAATACATCAAATTGAAAATCTGGCTTAAAGGCTTGCATCAAGTCTGAATGGACAAATTGAATATTCACTTGATGGTCATTAGCATTTTTCTTAGCTAGTTGAAGGGTTGCTTGTGAGAAATCACTAGCATATACTTCCCAAGTTGGTAAAGCTTTCTTTAATTCAATAGCAATTATGCCTGAACCGGTTCCTAAATCGATTACTTTGCCTGGAGGCAGCTGACGCATATAAGCCAGCGCTTTTTCAACTAAACCAGCCGTTTCTTCTCGTGGGATCAAGCAAGCCGGACTTACCTGATATTTGTGGTCCATAAAATAAGTGTAGCCGCTAATATACTGTATCGGTTCATCATTTACTATCCGGTGGAGAGCAGAATCAAATTGGCTGGCTAGACCTTGTGAAATCGGTTGATTTAAAAACTTGACGGTCTGACTTAAATCCCAATCAAACAACTGCATCCAATAATAGCGCGCCAAATTTGCATCGTGGCCGTGTTGATTCAAAAAAAATGAAGCCTTTTGGAGGGCTTCATTTAAAGTTAGTTCTTTATGCTCCTTGACCATTGAGCTCCTCCAACTTTTGCGTTTGGTCATATACAACAAGGGCATCAATGATTTCATCGATATTGCCTTGCATAATAGAATCGAGTTGCTGAATGGTTAAGCCAATCCGATGGTCGGTCACACGGTTTTGTGGATAATTATATGTGCGAATTCGTTCAGATCGGTCTCCAGTACCTACTGCCAACTTTCTTTCAGAATCAAAAGCTTCTTGCTTTTCAGACTGCAGAATATCGTAAACACGTGTTCTTAATACTTTCATGGCTTTTTCTCTATTTTTTAATTGTGATCGCTCATCTTGCATAGCTACCACAACTCCTGTTGGAATATGGGTCATTCGAACAGCTGAAGCTGTCTTGTTAACGTGCTGTCCACCAGCACCAGAAGCATGATAAATATCCACACGGATATCATTTTCATCTAAATCAAAATCGATTTCCTCTTGTTCAGGCATTACCACTACTGTAGCAGTGGATGTATGAACCCGACCTTGCGATTCGGTTTCTGGTACACGTTGCACTCTATGTGCACCGTTTTCGAATTTTAGTTTGGAGTAGACTTTTTCGCCTGTAATCATTAAGGTTACTTCTTTATATCCTCCAATGCCTGTAATATTGGCTGACATTAGTTCGACTTTCCAGCCCTGGGCTTCAGCAAACTTTGAGTACATGGTTAAAAGATCCCCTGCAAATAGTTGTGCTTCATCCCCACCGGCTGCTCCTCGAATTTCCATGATAATGTTTTTGCCATCATTAGGATCTTCTGGCAACATCATCAATTTAATTTCTTCTTCTAATTGATCTTTTTCTTCCTTCAAATCAGAAAGTTCTAACTTGGCTAATTCTGCCATATCAGGGTCTAAATCGCCCGCTAACATTTCTTCTGTATCTGATAGTTCTTCATTGACTTGTTTATAACGACGAATTTTAGCTACCTTGGGTCTTAAATCGGATTCCTCAATCGATAACTTTCTTAATCTATCTGAATCAGATATAATTTCTGGATCACTCATCATTTCGATTACTTCCTCAAAACGGAAGATTAATTGATCTAATTGTTCAAACATGACATTCTCCTCAATCTACTTATTAAAGTCTTTTTTTAAATTTTTCCAGGGTTTTTATAACATTTACGACAAACAGGTAAATAAGCTTCATTGCCCCCTATTTGAATTTGGTCTCCTTCATAAACTGGTTGACCATCAAGAAACCTTAAATTCATAGTGGCTTTTTTATGACAGAACCAACAAATTGTTTTAATTTCTTCGATTTTATCAGCATAAAGGAGCAAATATTTTGACCCTTCAAATAGTTCATTGGTAAAATCATTTTTCAAACCAAAGGCCATGACCGGAATATTTAACTCATCGACAACCTTAGCTAATTCAATGATATGGTGTTTCTTTAAGAATTGTGCCTCATCAACCAAGACACAAAAAAGGCGGTCTTTTTGGTGAGAAGCCTTAATCTTTTCATAAAAGTTATCCTCATCAGAAATCGGAATAGCTTGTCGATTGAAACCTGTTCGTGAAGAAACAATCCCTACCCCGTCACGGTTATCTATTGCTGAAGTATAGATTTGCACAGCTTTGTTTTGTTCTTCATAGTTATGAGCAACTTTAATAATTTCTATTGATTTACCTGAATTCATTGCTCCATATTTAAAATAAAACTTAGCCATTACCATGCTCCTCTTGTCTGTAGTTTAATTCAACCTATTCATAATAGGTTATTTTTATTTAGAAAGTCAATCCTTCACACACTATTCTATTCTATCACATCCTATCACTTGTCAAAAGAGATTCTTTCTTCCAAATTTACTTGAGGACTGATAGAATAATATTACTTGTATATTATGAAAAGTTGAGGTGGTAGCATGCCATTACGTAGCCAAATCGCTCGTATTATTGGAAAGACAAGCCGTTATTTATTAACTAAATTCACTCAAGGAGGGTCCTCCTTACCTGGAAAAATTGCCCTTACTATAGAACCCGATCTCTTAAAAGAATTAGCCAACAATTATCAAGTTGTGGTTGTTACTGGCACAAACGGAAAAACGCTAACAACCTCTTTAATTGTTGAAATTTTAAAAGAAGTAGAGCCCTTAGTCATTACCAATCCCTCCGGATCAAATATGCATCAAGGAATAGTAACTACGTTTTTACAAGCCCCTCGCTTAAAAGATGGCCAAAAAGGAATAGCCATTTTAGAAGTCGATGAAGGCTCTTTAAGCCATGTGGTTAAAGCCATCCAACCGGAGTATTTTGTTTTTACAAATATTTTCCGCGACCAGTTGGATCGTTTTGGTGAGCTTCATACTATTTTTGATTTATTAAAAAATGCTGCTAAAAGTGTGCCTACAGCCAAAATTATTGCCAACGGCGATCTACCAATGTTTAATTCATTAGAAATAGAAAATGAGAAAATTTTCTTTGGTTTTGATCATCAAAAGGATGAACGGATTGTTCCGCATCATAATACCGATGGTTTACTTTGCCCAATATGCGATCATATCCTAACCTATAAAATGATTACTTATGCTAATTTAGGTAAATATTATTGCGAACATTGTGGTTTTAAACGTCCCAAATTAACTTATACCGTCGATCAAATTAATGAGCTGGCGCTTACCCACTCCCAATTTTCAATTAATGGCCAGTCCTTCACTTTACCAGTTGCTGGTAAGTATAATATTTATAATGCTTTAGCCGCTTATTCATTGACTAGAGAGCTAGGGTTAGATGATAGTGAGATTCGACAAGCTTTTGAAAAAGCTAAGAAAGTATTTGGTCGACAAGAAAGTATTCAAATAAAAGACAAAAAGGTTCTACTTAATTTGGTGAAAAATCCGGTTGGTTTAGATCAAGTACTAGAACTGATTACTTTTGATCATCAACCCTTCACTTTAGTCAATATTCTAAATAATCAATATGCTGATGGGACAGATGTTTCATGGATTTGGGACGGTAATTATGAACGATTAAAGACCATGCCAGTCGCTGAAGTCATCACCGCTGGTGATAAAGTAGATGATTTGACCAAGCGAATTATTGTTGCGGGAATTGATGAAAATCAAATTAAAAAAGCTCACTCAATAGAAGAAATTTTCCAGCTGATTGAGCAAGCTAATACAGAAAACATTCATGTTTTAGCAACTTATACTGCCATGCTTCAATTAAGAGAAGAACTAAAAAAGCAGGGCTATCTAAATCATTGAGAGGAAGAAGTGAATGAAAACTTTTAGAATTTGTCACTTATATGGTAATTTACTTAATACATATGGTGATAATGGAAATTTACTGATGCTTCAATACCATGCCCAAAAAAGAGGGATGGATGTATTAACTGAAGTGGTAACAATTGATGACCCTTTTGATCCTACTGCCTATGATTTAGTCTTTTTTGGTGGTGGACAAGATTACGAGCAAAAGGTAATTGCTAAACAGATCCAATCCATCCGACCTGGTTTGCAAGAATTCATTGAAAAAGATGGTGTCGTTCTAGCAATTTGTGGTGGTTATCAACTCTTAGGTCATTATTATGTTAATGCTAAAGGAGAAAAATTACCGGGACTTGGTATTCTTGACCATTTTACTGAAAGACAAATTAACCACCGCTTTACCGGTGATACCAAAATCTATTCTGACTATTTTAAGCGCGAACTCATCGGGTTCGAGAACCACAATGGTGTGACTCATTTAGGAAAAAATCAAAAAGCTTTCGGAAAAGTCATTCAAGGATATGGGAATAATGGTAAAGACCAAACTGAAGGGACCCATTACCGCAATACTTTTGGCAGTTATTTTCACGGCCCCTTATTAGTTAAAAACGATTGGTTGACTGATGAGTTAATTGATTTAGCTCTTTCTAATCAACAGACTCCTAAAGTTGAAGCCTAAGGCAATTAAAGCCAAAGGCTTCAACTTTTTTCTAGTTAGCTTTAATAAAAGTCACCCTCATGTTAAAATAAATGATAATGATTCTAAAAAGGAGTATATTATGTCAAATATTCTTACAGTCAAAGATCTTACTATTCAAAGTTCAAAGAAAACAATTATTTCTGACTTGTCTTTTAAGATTGAAAAAGGGGATTTTGTTTCTATCAATGGCCCTTCTGGATCAGGAAAATCAACCCTCTTAAAAGAAATTGTTTACTTAAATGCCCCTAACCTAAGCCGATCAGGGTCTATTTTTTTTGAAGAGAAAGAAATTGACCAGTATCCACCCATTGAACTGAGACAAAAAATTTCCTACTGCTTCCAAACAGCTCAATTGTTTGGTCGAGATGTATGGGATAATTTGTCCTTCCCTTATGAAATTCGCGATTTACCCGCTGATAAAGATCGTATTGTTCAATTATTGCAAGAAGTAGAACTTTCAAGCGATTATTTAAGCAAAGAAATTAATAGTTTATCTGGAGGAGAAAAACAACGGGTTGCTCTTATTCGAAATTTAATTTTTCCGCCGGAAATTTTATTATTAGATGAAATTACCTCTGCTCTTGATCAAAGAACCAGAGAAATACTATGGCGTTGGCTACTCAACTATATTGATAAAGAAGGAATTACTACTCTTTTAATTAGTCATTTAGACAAGGACCACCAGCTTGCTAATCGCGAAGTTTATATATCGAAAAATATCGATGAAAGCGAGGAAGAATAATGACTCAGAATCTTCAAGTTAGTCCGCTTACTTTAGCCCTTTCTTTTTCCCTTGTTTTAATAACCTTTTATATTTCATATAAAGAACAACTGGACCTTTGGAAAGATTTATTGATTGCCATAGTAAGAGTTATTTTACAATTATTAATTGTAGGCTATGTCTTAGAACAAGTCTTCTCTATCGATAACGCTTTGCTTACTGTAGCCATGGTTGCGGTTATTATTTTCAATGCCGCTTGGAATGCTTCTAAGCACGGTAAAGGAATAAATAAAGCCTTCGCCATTTCTTTATCAGCAATCGGAATTGGATCACTCACTAGTTTAGCAATATTAGTCTTATCTGGTTCTCTAAAATTTACCCCTTCCCAAGTGGTTCCAATCACAGGGATGATTTCTGGGACGGCCATGACGGCTCTCGGTTTAACCTATAGAAATTTGAAACAGCTTTTTGAAGATCATAGACAGGCATTTCTAGAAATGCTAGCCTTAGGAGCAAGTCCACAGCAAGCTAGCACGCATATTAAAAAACTGGCCGTTAAATCTGGTATTCAGCCAACCATCGATAGCGTGAAAACTACAGGAGTTGTCACCTTGCCGGGTATGATGTCGGGTTTAATTTTTGCCGGTGTCGATCCAACCAAGGCAATTATGTATCAAATGATGATCTCCTTTACTTTATTAGGTACCACTTCACTGGTCTCAGCAACTTCCGCTCATTTAGCTATTCGTACTTTTTTCAATGATCGCTATCAATTAACCTTCATGCCAGAAAATGATAAAAAATAAAGTAAAATAAAATCCCCAAGAGGGGTTTCTTGGGGATTATTCTATACTCGATATCTTAATTGGCCATCTAAGTAGGTTGCTTGTAAGTCAGCTTTTTGATTAAGAACAATAAAATCAGCTGCTATATCTTTTCTTATTGAGCCACATTCAGCTTGAATTCCGACAGAACGCGCTGGATTTAGACTCGCCATCCGAATTGCTTGGTCGACTGTTGCTAGTTCCCATTTAACCATGTTTTGAACGCCTTGTATCAGTTCTAGAATAGAGCCCGCGAGGCTTCCTCCTTCAACTAATCGCGCTGTTCCTTCGCTTACCATTACATCAAACTCACCTAAACGGGAGATGCCTTCTCCCATGCCACCGGCTCGCATACAATCTGTAATTAAAACTGTCTCTTCTAGTCCTCTAGCTTTAAGTGCAATTTCAATAGCAGCTGGGTGAACATGGTGGCCGTCGGCTATGATTTCAGCAAAAACATCTTTCAAGCTAAGTGCCGCGCCAACCATACCAGGATTGCGATGGTGCAAACCTGACATACCATTGTATAAATGAATAAATATACCAGCACCTGCCTCTACTGCAGCTTTTGCTTGATCATAACTAGCATCTGAATGGGCAAGTGCAGTATGGACTCCTTGGGCTTTGGCATATTCAATAAATGGAATGACTCCTTGACGTTCTGGTGCAATTGCAATTTTATTGACTAAACCCCCTGACAATTTTATCCATTCACTTAATGCATCAATCGAGGGATCACTCATGTATTTGGGATTTTGTGCCCCTTTATATTTTTCTGTAAAGAAAGGTCCTTCTAAAAAGATTCCTCGGACTTTAGCTCCCTGACAGGTTTGATAATTTGTTTTGATCATCGAACATACTGCATTTAAACGCTCAATCGAATCGGTTAAAGTTGTTGGCAAAAAGGAGGTCACTCCGCAAGTCAATAATTGGTCAGAAATATGGCGCAGACCTTCAGGATCATTATCCATAATATCGTAACCTTGATAGCCGTGGATATGTGTATCCACTAAACCAGGAGCAATTATCAGATTCTCATAATCTTTTATTCGCTCAACATTTGCTGGCAAATCACTCACAATTTCGCCAAACTTACCCTCATCTGTTACTTCAAGAAAGGCTTCCTCAACTACTGAACTATCTAATATAATTTGCTTTGCTTTATAGTATTTACTCATACCATCACTCCTCTTACTACATATTATACTTGTTTTTGAAAATTATAGAATAATTTTGCTAATAACTATGCTGTGATGAGATAGATAAGTTTATATAGGAGTTTAAAATTGATTAAAGCAATAGGTTTTGACTTAGATGATACACTCTATGATCGAAGTGCCATTTATCAGTAGGTATATGAAGCCTTTCAATCAGACAACCCTTATAACATCCCCTTTGATTCTTTTAATCCTGTCTACCAGCATTATTCGAAAAATCTTTACCAATCCTTTATTGCCAATAACTGTAGTAAACTTCATTATCAATTGCAGCGGACTATTGATGCTTTTAGCACTTTCGAGCATGAAATTCACTTAGATCCAGCTCATAGTTTTCTTGATCTATACAAGGATTGCAAAAAATATCTAACGCTTCGTCCAAATTTTCATGAATGCTTGCTCCACCTTAAAGAAAGTTCTGTAGAACTCTTTATACTGACTAAAGGAGCCAATGCTGGTCAAAGGAGTAAAATTGAAGTGCTCGGCTTAAGGCAATACTTTGATGAGGATCAAAATTTCATATCGGAAAACTTGGCTTATTCGAAAGCTGATGTTGAAATTTTCAATAAAATTACTAACTCACTTGCTTGCGCAAAAGATGAAATTATTTATAGTAGAGTTGATTAGACCAATGACATCGAAGGATCTTTAAATAGTGGTTGGCAAGCTATTTACTTTAATGTCCATAACAAACCTGGTAGGAATGATCATCCCTATCTTAAAGCAATCCAATTTGAAAAGGACCTTTGTAATTTACTATCCAATCTTTAAAAAAAATCCGAGCAAATTGCTCGGACTTTTTTTACGTCTATTCATATAAAATTATTGTTCAGAAGTTGTTTCTTCATTTTCTTCTGTTGTATCTGAATCTTCATTTTCATCAGATTCTTCTGTAGTTGTTTCTTCATGTCCTTCAGATTCCTCTGTAGTTGTTTCTTCATGTCCTTCAGATTCCTCTGTAGTTGTTTCTTCGTTAGAAGGAGCATCTTGACCACCATTGTTTGACTCTTGGGGACTAGTTACTGCATTCCCTTCACTATCTACCGCTTCTTCAACTTCACTGCCTTCAACTTTTAGAACTTCTAAAGTTGTAGCATCTAAAGTAATGGTCATCATTTTTCCTTCGGTTGGTTCTTCAGTGTTTTCATAAACAAATACGGCCACTTCAGTGACATCTGTTTCTTCATTAACTGAATAAACAAATTCTAATGCTTCACCCATGCCAGCTTCTTCTTCAGCGGCTTCTTTAATTTCGTCAAAACCAGCAAGATCTTCAAAATCAATAGTAGCTAAAGGCTCATCAGACATTTCCTCTTCAGTATCAGATTCGCTTTCTTCATTGTCTGACATCATATCATCCATTGCATCTTCTGCATCTGACATCATATCATCCATTGCATCTTCTGCATCTGACATCATGTCATCCATAGTATCTTCAGCTTCAGACATCCTATCTTCAACTTCGTTTTCGTCTTCAGGGATTTCTTCTTTCGTACGAGCATCATAAGAAACAGTTACATCTTCCATTGCTTCTTCATCTGTACCTTCAATCGTAATTTCAAATGGATCTACCTCATCCATTTCGTCTTCAGTCATTTCTTCATCTGACATTTCATCTTGGGTCATTTCTTCTTCAGATTCGTCATCAGCCATTCCCATTTCTGACTCGACTTTGACAGATAGATCATCTTCTTCATCTTCTTCTAAAGGTTGGATGATAATACGATTAATTCCAACTTCTGGATAATCTTCTTGATACTTTTTAACGATTTCTTCCAAAGCTTTCTGCATTGGACTTACTTCTTCATCTTCTTCAACTGTTGTTTCTTCCATAGAATCTTCAATCATTGAGTCCACAGTTGTTTCACTATCTTCTTGAGCAAAGATAGATACAGTTGGAGCTATAGCTCCTAAGGTGATAGCGCTCATTGAAATTAAAACTAATTTTTTAAAAGATTTTTTCATTATAAAATCGCTCCTTTGTTCTTCTAGTATGTCTTCATCATACATCCTATATTCTATTTATGCTAGTAATTTGCTTAGAAATAATGATGATTTTTTTAAGAATATTATTCCCATCCCTATTGTAGATGCTTTTATATCAGTGTTTGTCGGAGTTTACTTTTTAATCCACAAACGAACACTCTTCTAATTTTGTTCACAATTTATTCATAATTATTATTTATGAATGAAAAATAGCGTTGGCAAACAAGCCAACGCTATTAAGTCAAAAATTATTGTTTAGCTTTTAATTTCTCAAGCATATCCACTGTCATCTTATCTAAATCATATTCTGCTTTAAAGTTCCATTCTTCTTTAGCAGCTGAAATATCCATTTCATCTGGCCAAGATTTCGCAATGCGCTCTAAAGTTGGATTCACATCGTAAGTCATTTCGAAGTCTGGCATGACTTTACGGATTGATGCCGCAATTTCTTCAGGCTCGAATGACATACCTGAAATATTGAAAGCATTGCGATGAACCAATTTATCAGCATCAGCTTCCATTAAATCAATGATTGCTTGAATAGCATCTGGCATGTACATCATGTCCATTTTTACACCTTGAGGAATATTGCAGACATATTTACCATACTTAATCGCATCATAATAGATTTGCACTGCGTAGTCAGTTGTTCCACCTCCTGGAGGTGTTACGTAAGATATTAAACCAGGGAAACGTACGCCACGAGTATCCACACCAAAGCGAGTATAGTAATAATCACACAGTAACTCACCTGCTACCTTAGTAATTCCATACATTGTTGTTGGGCGTTGAATAGTATCTTGAGGAGTACCAACTTTTGGTGTGTCTGGACCAAACGCACCAATAGATGAAGGTGTAAAAAATTGAAGCTCTAATGAACGAGCAACTTCTAATCCATTTACTAAACCTTGCATGTTAATATCCCATGCTAATAAATGCTTTTCTTCTGCAACAGCTGATAATAAAGCAGCCATATGAATTAATGTGTCTACTTCGTGATTTTTAGCAATAGCCATAAATGCGTCCATATCCATTACATCTAAAATAGCGAAGTTAGGATGATTACAGACTTCATTTCCCTCTACTACACGGATATCTGTAGGTACGACATTTTCTTCACCATACATATCATTTAACTTAACAACTAATTCCGAACCGATTTGGCCTAATGCACCAGTAATTAAGATTTTTTTCATGATTCCCTCCTAGATTACGCCTAATTCTTTACCAACTTTTTCGTAGATGGTAATTGCTTGGTCTAACATCTCTTTAGTATGTGCAGCTGTTGGCATATTTCTCACACGACCAGTTCCGAGTGGTACTGTAGGAAAGACAATTGATTTAGCATAGACTCCTTCTTCTCTTAACCGTTTAGAGAAGGCTTGAGCTAATTTTTCTTCACCTAAAATAACTGGTGTAATTGGTGTTTCCGAGTTGCCAATATCAAAGCCTAATGCTTTTAATTCAGCTTTAAGATAGTTACCATTCTCCCATAGGCGATCGTGTAATTCTGATGATTCCATTAAGATATTAATCGATTCAGTAGCAGCTGCAGCATCCCCCGGTGTTAATGAAGTTGAGAATAGGAATGGACGTCCAGCTACTTTTAACCAGTCGATTAATTCTTGCGAACCCGCAACATATCCACCTACTACACCAAGAGCTTTTGAAAGGGTTCCAATTTGTAAGTCAATCTTATCCGATAGACCGAAATGCTTAACTGTACCCGCACCTTTACCCATTACTCCTGAGCCGTGCGCATCATCAACATAAGTAATTAAGTTGAATTCTTCTGCAATTTCAACAATTTCTGGAATATTAGCTACGTCGCCATCCATTGAGAAAACACCGTCTGTAATGTACATTACTTTTTTGTATAAGCCTGATTCTGTTGCCTCTTTAGCTTTTGCACGTAAATCATCCATGTCTTGATGTTTCACTGGAATGATTTTAGCACGTGATAAACGGCAGCCGTCAATGATTGAAGCGTGGTTTAATGCATCTGAAAGAATAGCGTCTTCTTTGTTCATGATGGCAGAAATAGCAGCCATATTACAATTGAAGCCTGATTGAAAAGCTATTGCAGCTTCTGTTTTCTTAAATTCTGCAATTTTCTTTTCTAGAATATTGTGGACATCCATCGTACCATTAATCGTACGAACCGCACCTGCTCCCACTCCATACTTATCAATAGTTTTTTTAGCTACCTCTTTTAAACGTTCGGAAGTTGCTAAACCAAGATAGTTGTTTGATGATAAATTAATGAGCTCTTGTCCGTTAATTTCGATGATTGGGCCGTTTGCAGAAGATAAGGCTTCGATTTCATTATAGAGATTCTTTTCTTTCTTTTCTGCAATTGCTGCTGATAAAAATTCATGTAAGCTTTGTACCACTTATAGTTCCCCCTTAATACTTTTACTATATTATAAAACGCTTCCAGGTTTAAAGCAAATACAATCGTAATTATGATTAAATCCTTATTGATTTCTCATTATTTTCTTATTCTAAAGCTAAATTAAACTAGTTCCGCTTGTTACTAAAATGTCGCGTCGACTGAACAGCCCTTCTCCAACCTTCATATAAATCTTCACTGCGATTTATTGACATTTTCGGTTTAAAAGTTATAGCGGGTTTAACTAAGCTTTGGATTTCTTCAATAGACTGCCAATAGTCTACTGCTAAGCCTGCTAGAAAAGCAGCCCCCAATGCCGTGGACTCAAGATTGGATAAGCGTGTTACTGCCGTATTTAAAATATCTGCTTGAAACTGCATCAAGTAATTATTTTTACAAGCGCCTCCATCGACTTTTAATTCTGGAATGACGACCCCCATTTCATCCTTTATTACATCAATGATGTCGCGCACTTGATAAGCTAAAGATTGCAAGGTCGCTTTAACGAAGTCAGCTTTATCAGTGCCACGAGTTAAGCCAAACACAGCTCCTCTAGCCTGAGAATCCCAATAAGGAGCTCCTAATCCCGTGAAAGCTGGCACCACATATACTTCATCTTCGTTTTTTGAATGTTGGGCGAGTTCCTCAGATTCAGAAGATTCTTCAATCATCCTTAATCCATCTCGTAACCATTGAATAGCTGAACCCGCTACGAATATAGAGCCCTCAATACAGTATACTGGAGATTGGTTAGGAAATTTATAAGCGATAGAAGTAGATAGCGCATGCTTAGACAGCTTTAGCTCATTCCCAATATTCATCAATATAAAGGCACCTGTTCCATAAGTTGATTTAACTTGCCCTTTATCAAAGGCGAGTTGACCAATCAATGCTGCTTGTTGATCTCCAGCCATACCAGCTAATGGTATTTCGTGACCGTAAAAATGATAGGTGGCTGTTTTTCCGTATATTTCAGAATTTGATACCACTTGGGGTAATAGTTGAGCAGGTATATTGAATATGTCTAAAAGCTCTCGATCCCATTCCAGAGTTTCAATATTAAATAAAAGGGTACGCGAAGCATTAGAATAGTCCGTAATATGGTGTCTGCCACCTGACAATTTCCACATCAACCAAGAATCTATTGTACCAAAGGCTAAGTCGCCAGCTTCTGCTCTTATTTGAGAAGTTGGAAGATGGTCTAAAATCCAACGAATTTTACTCGCTGAAAAATAAGGGTCAAGCGGTAAGCCTGTCTTTTTCTTAATAATATCTTCATAGCCACTCTTTTTAAGCGCTTGGCATATTTCGCTTGATTGCCGCGATTGCCAGACAATCGCGTGATAGATAGGCTCTCCGCTTTCACGGTCCCAAATGACTGTCGTCTCTCTTTGATTAGTGACTCCAATTGCTACTATCTGCTTAGGTTGAATATTACCATTAATCAAAGCTTGAGAAATGACGGACTGAACGGATTGCCAAATCTCATTAGCATCTTGTTCTACCCAACCAGATTGAGGAAAAAATTGTTGAAATTCTTTTTGAGCACTGGCTATAAATTCACCTTGATGGTTCACTATGACTGCTCTAGTAGATGTCGTTCCTTGATCGATTGCCATTATATATCGGTCGTTTAACAAAATAAAGCCCCTCTCTTTAATCGCTTAATTGAGTGATTGTATTATAGTTCTTGTCAATATACTTCTCAAGTTTCGTTTAAATAAGACTTGTATTCTATTAATTTAAAGGTATAATTAAGACAAGAATCTTAAATAAGGACAATTGTTGTCAGTGGGAGGTATTATCATCAGACTCAACTCAAATGAAAAGCGTGTTTTGGATTTAATTAAGCAAGACCCTTTTCTTACTCAAACTAAACTTGCTGAAATTTTGAGTATTAATCGATCTACTCTAGCTAATATTGTGTCATCACTTACGCAAAAGCGCTACCTGCAAGGTAGAGCCTATATTGTCAATGAACCAGCTGATATTTTTTGTATTGGAGCTATGAATATTGACCGTATCTTTCAGTTAAAAACACCTTTACTCAAATCCACCTCTAATCCTGTTAACTCAACAGTGACTGTTGGAGGGGTTGCACGAAATGTAGCAGAAAACCTCGGAAGGATGGAACTCTCAGTGAGTTTACTATCTTTAGCAGGTATCGATGCTGATTTTGAAGAAATTAAGGCTATTACTCAGCCCTTTGTGAATTTAGACCATGTGAAATCCTTAGAAAATCACAATACGTCCTCCTACACAGCCATTCTCGATGAAACAGGTCAAATGGAAGTAGCCTTTGCTGATATGGAAATCTGTGATCAAATGAATGCTGAATGGATTACTAGTTTCCATTTACAAATTGAAAATTGTCAATTCATTGCTATGGATCTTAATCTCACTCAATCTGCCGTTGAACAAGTGATGAATATAGCAAAAAAACAGCAAATACCTCTGGTGGTTATTCCAGTTTCCGGACCGAAAATGAACCATCTGCCAGAGAATTTAAAAGGAATTACATGGCTAATTGTCAATCAGGATGAATCTGAAGAATACTTTAATCACAAAGTTAAGACGGAAGATGATTTTATATATCTCGCTGAGCTATGGATTGATCGAGGAGTGGAAAATGTCATTATCACTCGTGGTACTAAACCATTGCTATACTCGAATCAAAAGAAAGAGTTTCTATATTTTCAACCTCCTAATAACCCTCGACTAGTTGATGTGACAGGGGCTGGCGATTCTTTTGTAGCGGGATTAATATACGGGCTCAAAAAAGAATATGCTCCAAGTGAAGCCATTCATTATGGTATTACTAACTCTTATTACACTGTACAATCTCCTTCCACAGTTAGAAAAAATCTTAATGCGAAACTGTTTGAAGAAGAACGTCAATTGATTGGAAATTGTCAAATATTTTAAAGAAAGAGGAATATAACTATGAATCAACCATATAATAAAGAAACAGCTAACGCTATGAATCATCCCCTATTATCCATCTCTAAAGAGGTTCAAGCAGCAATCATTCAACAAAAACCGATTGTAGCCTTAGAATCAACTATCGTTTCACACGGAATGCCTTATCCACAAAATGTTAAAATGGCACAAGAAACGGAACAAATTATTCGTGACCACGGAGCTGTTCCAGCAACCATAGCCATCATGAACGGGCAGTTTAAAATTGGCTTAGAAGAAGAAGACTTGGAAATCTTAGCTACAGCAAAAGATGTGGTCAAAGTATCCAGACGAGACTTAGCCGAAGTAATTGCCAATAAGCAATTAGGAGCCACTACCGTGGCTACAACCATGATTGGCGCTCATCTAGCCGGGATTAAAGTGTTTGTAACCGGTGGAATTGGTGGGGTTCATCGTGGATATACTGAACACATGGATGTATCTGCTGACCTTGAAGAGTTAGCCCAAACTCCTGTTACCGTGGTATGTGCGGGAGCTAAAGCTATTTTAGACTTACCAAGAACCTTGGAATACTTAGAAACTAAAGGGGTTCCGGTTACTGGTTATCAAACCGATTACCTGCCAGCCTTTTATTCTTCAACCTCACCTTACCGCTTGACTAGTAGGGCAGATTCTGCAGAAGAAATTGCCCAGCGAATGGTAGCCGCTGATCAACTAGATTTACAAGCTGGTTTATTGATTGCAAACCCAATCCCTAAAGAATACGAAATCCCTAACGATGAAATCAATGCTATCATTGATCAAGCTTTAATTGAAGAAAAAGAAGCTGGCGTTCATGGTAAGGAATCCACCCCCTTCTTATTAGCAAAAATTGTTGAATTGACTGAAGGACGCTCATTAGAAACTAATATCCAATTGGTTTATAATAATGCAAAATTAGGTGCAGAAATTGCGGTTCAATACCAATTGAAAAACTAATGTGTCTTCCAAAAATATTTTTAGCCTCTAGTTTGGGTTATTCCTGAATTGGAGGCTTTTATATGTGATCATGAGTGATTAACTTAGAAAGCAAACGCTTGCTTTATCAACCTTATAAAGGTATATTATAGTTAAAACAAATGGAGGTATTCTATGAAAAAATTATTAACACTATCGGCAGCTGCCTTAACACTAGGTGCAGCTACATTACCTTTAGCAACTGTTGTTGCTCAAGAACAAATTTCACCAGTAATCATTACTGACGTTGGTGGAGTGGACGATAAATCATTCAACCAATCTGCTTGGGAAGGTTTACAAGCTTACGGTGAAGAAAATGAATTAGAAGAAGGCCCTGGTGGCTACTTCTATCTTGAATCTAAGTCAGATTCAGATTATGTAACAAACATCAATGCAGCTATCCAAGGTGGATCAAACCTTATTTTTGGTATTGGTTATAAGTTACAACCGGCTATTGATGAAGCAGCTGAACAAAACCCAGATGGACATTTTGTTATCGTAGACTCTGTTGTTGAAAAAGACAACGTAGCTTCTATTACCTTTAAAGACAACGAAGCAGCTTTCTTAGCAGGTGTTGCTGCAGCTATGACTACTAAGACAGACCACATCGGTTTTATCGGTGGAGTTGAATCTGAAGTAATTGACCGTTTCGAAGCTGGTTTTGTAGCTGGTGCTAAAACAGTTAATCCTGATATCGAAATATCAATCGAGTATGCTGGTCACTTTGCAGATGCTCCTAAAGGAAAGCAACTAGCAGCTTCAATCTACTCTAGTGGCGCAGACATCATTTATCATGCTGCTGGTGGAACTGGCCAAGGTGTATTCTCAGAAGCTAAAGACCGTGTATCAAACGATCCTTCTCAAGAATTATACGTAATTGGTGTAGACTTAGACCAAGACGCTGAAGGTTTAATTGAAATTGACGGTGAAGAGCGTCACTTAACATTAACATCTACATTGAAACAAGTTGGTGAATCAGTGAAAGCATTTGCTGAAAAAACACAAGCTGAAGGCTTTGAAGGTGGCGTTCAAACTTTAGGTTTAGCTGATGGTGGTGTAGACCTTACAACTGAATTCTTAACTGACGAAGTTAAGAAAGCTGTTGAAGACTACAAACAACAAATCATCAATGGCGAAATCGTTGTCCCTGAAAAACCAGGTGAAGAGATGACCTCTAATGAAGATGCTGATGCAGAAAAAGCTGAAGACGAAACAGAAGAAGAAACTGCTGAAGAAACTGAAGCAGAATAATAATTTAAAATTAATTACAAAAAAGAGCAAGCTTGATTTATCTCAAGCTTGCTCTTTTTTCTATTTAGAACTACTTAACGTATATAATAGAAAGTCTTTTGATTGGATTAATTATATTCGACTATTACTTCTAGGAACAATTAGGATAATGTTTTTTCAACTATTGACTTATATTTCAATATTGCGTAAGATATATGTGTATTTCTATATTGGGGGCGTAGCTCAGTTGGGAGAGCGCTACAATGGCATTGTAGAGGTCGTCGGTTCGAGACCGATCGTCTCCATATAAATAAATATATACTATTAAAAATTTTTATAAACCTTAACATTATAGGTTTTTAATAAAAATAATCACTAAATATTGCATAATATTTCGTGCAACATTCTAGCTCCCTAGGCAAATAGAGAGGACTAGCTTATTTGCTAGCCCTCTTTTCTTGTGAAATTTAGGCTCTATAATAAACAGGGTGGATGGAAGAAAAAAACACTTCCTTCCATCCTATTTTTTGCTACACAAAAACACAGAAGTCCGATCTATTAAAAGTGGTAACTAAAATAGAAAGGA
>NZ_JBNUPG010000010.1:0-53816 GCF_050409545.1 Facklamia sp. P12932
TAGTTTTATCCCGCAAATTTTTAAAATTTCAGGACATTTTCATTTACGGTTGACAGAAGTTTTTAAATAGCTTTTTCTTGTTTCGGACATTTATTGATTAAGTAAATACAAGCAGCTACTAAAATAACCGTAACCACAAGACCCCCCTCAAATCCAAAGTCTCCACCATTGATCAAACTGGCCTCAGCTTTGGATTTAGTTAGTAATAGTGTACCCGGTAATACCAATCCACTCACTTGGACCCCAAAGACCACACCCATTATAAAATTCCAAAAGGAATGAGCAGCTCCTGTTAACCACATATTATCAGTAATATAGAATAATAAGGAAAAGAAAATACCGGCTAAGGCAATGTTAACTAAGGCTAAAACTGTAACTCCTGGATTGCCATAATGCAACAAACTAAAGAAAATGGAGTTTATCAAAATGGCAAGAGGAACTCCCCAAGCGACTGCCAAGCCATTCATCAAGTAACCTCTCAAGAGGATTTCTTCAGACATTCCTTGGATCATAAAGCCGACTAATAAGAGGATAAATGCCACTCCATCGGCCTGAGGGTTCATTTGGACAGAGATCGTCCCCATCAAAAGATTAACTAAAAAAATAAAGAACATTAAGGCGGCAGCAATTACGACGCCCATCCCATATTTTTTTAGGAAATTATCTTTATAAAAGCCAAAGGAGTTAAGTCTGCGTCCTTGCAACCATTTAGCCAAAAGGACCGTTGTAATAATAGTAATAATCGTTAAAAATAGTTCTAAATAAACCATTAATGGCTCGTTTAACAGTGCTTGACCTACATCTTCGGTTAAAAAGGAATCACCAAATTTCATATAGATTAATGGACCAATTAAAAAAACTGAAATAAGTGAAGCAAGTAGTAAACTGACAAGATTTATAAGCGCAGTAAAAGCAATAACCCTAAATGGTTTTTTGCCTGCTTGTTTCTGCGTCAACTGCATCGATTGATTGAAAGGCCAGTTCATAGTTTTCCTCCTATAAAAATCTAAAAAGTCTTTTGCTTTATTTGATAACGCAAGTAACGTATGTATACGGCTAAGGTCAGAATAAATACAACCGCAATCACAAGATAAAAGAAGTTATGTCTTAATCCAAAGGATGAACGAGGATAATGATGATAGAGTAGCCCTAATTGAAAGATTAAAACAGCCGGCATAATTGCCTGGTTACCATAACGTGCATACAAGTAGCTACTTCCGGCTGCAATAGCAAGAATTAAAAGACAAGCAAGTGCTATCATCCACCCATTATGACTGTTTAATCCTTTACTCACTAAATAGCTATAAAAAATATGGGCCGTCATACTGATCAACCAACCGGTATGAAGACCAATGGGAAGCTTTAATAGCCAACTTGGTTCGTTCAGGGAGCTTTTATATGAAATTAATTTCATAAAAGAAATAATCCGTCTCAAATAGAGCACCATAAGGATGAAGGTAAATAAATATAATTGTTGCGACCATATCAAAAGATAGACTGTATGGTAAAAAGATAATTCAACTAATTTGGGAGCCACTAACAGTGAATAACTCTGATCAAAAGTTGTAAAAGCCTGTCTCCGTTGTCCCGCAAATAAACCAAACGCTTCCCATAGAATAATGATTGGCCAGAGATAAAAAGTGAATTCTACAGGAAGCAAAACATGAGGAACTTCCTCTAAGACTTGGTTCAAGCTGATGGATTCGATAAAACTGGCATCAAAAACCAACTGTAAGCACAAAACCAAGAGATACATCACCATGGCTAAACGAAAATAGAGGATGTGGTGGTCAGTCTTTTGTTTCATGAAACCACCTAATTAAAGATTATCTTTGCGCACTTGCATAAAGTCCAATTCGGCTACTGTTTCACGACCAAACATTTCAATAACTACTTTAAGTTTTTGATTTTCTTCACTGATTTCTTCGATTTCTCCAGTCATTCCTGAGAAAGCGCCATCGATAATTTCAACTAAATCGCCCACTTCAACTTCTAATTGAACTTTCTGAGCAGGCTTATCCCCCAAGATCGCTTCCATTTCCTCAGGTAAAAGAGGTGCCGGCTTAGATCCTGCGCCATGTGAGCCTACAAATCCAGTCACGCCTGGCGTATTACGAACAATAAACCAAGACTCATCAGACATCACCATTTCAACTAACACATAACCTGGGAAGGTCTTTTGAATCTTTGTTTTCTTCTCTCCATCTTGCATTTCGGTTACCTCTTCTTCAGGTACTACCACATTGAAGATAAAGTCTTCCATATTCATACTTTCTGCTCGCATCATAATATTCTCTTTTACTTTATTCTCATAACCAGAATAAGTATGCAAAACGTACCATTCCTTATTAGATTCCATAGTTAAATCTCCTTTAATTAATTTCTTGTAAAATAAAAAACCTACAAGGGTGTAGGTTTTATTTGTATTCTATTATAACATGCTTAAGCAGATAATAAATATTTTTATGATTATGCGCCTAGACTAATTAACCAGTCGATGAAATTGCCAAATACAAAATCTGTTAAAGCAAAGTATAATCCAAAGAAAATAATCATCATAATTACGGTCCAAGTAAATTTATTTACTTGCTTAGCTGTAGGCCAAGTTACTTTTTTCATTTCTTGGGCAATGCCTTTAATGTAACTCATTATATTCCTCTTTTCTATTTGGTTTCTCTATGAATCGTGTGTTTATTACAATTCTTGCAGAATTTCTTAATTTCTAATCGAGTGGTTTGGCCCGCTTGAGTTGGTATCATTTGATAATTACGGTTTCCACATTCACTACAAGCTAGTGACGCTTTCTTTTGAGCCATTTTCCCACCTCCGTCTTTTGTTTAGAATCATTAAGAATGATAAATAGAAATCTTTTAAATGTCAAGCTTAGCTTAGCATTTACTATCTTAATTCAATTTATCTTTAACCTCTTCAACAAATTTTTTACGCCCGGAACCACGGTAGAAATTTTGATAATGATCCGGTTCTTTGCGGTGAAAGTCTTGGTGATAGTCCTCTGCAAGGTAAAATGTTTGGGCTGGACTGATTGGCACAACAATCGGCTTTTTGAAAACTTGTGACGCTTCAAGTTCTGCTTTCGATTGTTCGGCTTCTTCCTTTTGGGCTTGGGTACTATAAAAAATTTCTGGTCGGTAAGAGGAGCCTCGATCACCGAACTGTCCATCTTTATCAGTCGGATCGACTGAAGACCAATAAATTTTTAGAAGTTCTTGATAGCTTATTTTACTAGGATCGTATTCGATTTTGACAGCTTCTGCATGACCCGTTTGTCCTGAGCAGACTTCTTCATAGGTAGGATTCACACTATCTCCACCCGTATAGCCAGAAGCTACAGAGATAACACCATCTCTTTCATCAAATGGATGAACCATGCACCAAAAACAACCTCCTGCAAAAATCGCCGTTTCTTTATTTTCCATAATTTTACCTCCCTTATTTAATTAAATAAATCCGTAAAGAATTTTCGAACAGCATTCCAAGTATTTTCGCCAGTATTTTGAACATTTCGCCAAGTTTTTTCTAAGATATTGGCTTCTTCGATATCTTCTGCTACTTTTACTGGCACATAATTTCCTCTACCGGACTTTAGAATAGGTAGACGATAATCAGCTATATCGACTTGCATTTTTCCTACAACCTTGCCTGCTTTAACAGGCGCTTTAACGTGATAATTGGTCACTTCTTGATTAGCTGTAAATTGATAAACCAGTCGTGGGGCCGTATCAATAATAGGTACCACTAATTGTAAGTTTGATCCATACATTAATTGTAACTTATTAACTTTGCCATTTTCCACTTTAATGGAGTCTAGGTGAGTAGCTAATGAATTTTCTTCAATAACTGTTTCAATGCGGAAGATATTTTGGGCCCTTTCAATCAATTCTCTACTAACTTGATAAAGCTTTTCGTTTTCACTGACACCTAATACCACTACTATTAGACGTAAATCATTCTTTTCTGTCGTTGCAACTAAATTATAACCATCTTCTTCTGATTTACTGGCAGTCAAACCATCAACATTCTCCATAGCATAAAGTGAATTAGCACTTTCAATTAGCAGATTGGGATTGGTCATTTCAAACTCATCGCTCGTATCTTCTTGAAAAAGCTTTTGATAAATCTGACTAGCTTCCATGCATTCAGGGTATTCATTAATCAGATGATAGGCTATGGTAGCAACTGTTTGAGCAGTCATTTTGTTAGTTCGCCCTTGATAAATGCTTTCAGAATCACCCACTTGATAACGATCACTCACTCCAGTCACATTTATTAAATCAAAATCTTCTTCTCCCCATTCATTTAACTGTTCTTTCATTTGCTTAAGTGTTTCTGCTTCGGATCCAGTTAATTCTTCTGCTAAGGCTAAGGCCGCTCCTCTGGCAGCATTTAAACTAACAGCTTCCATTAAATCTTTTAAGGAATAAGACAAGTCTTGTCTTAAAGGAACATTCGGCAAATTATAATCTTGACTCAAAGCGTAAACCTCGTCCGATATCCATACCTCTTGATCACTGTCCAACTGACCTTGATCAATGGCTTGATACACCCTATATAATAAAAGTAATTGACTAAAAGAACCCACTTCAACTAGCTGGTCCACTTCATGCTTATAAAGGATTTGCCCATTGAGGCCGTCTACAATATAGGCCCCCTTTACTTCCTCAAAAACAGGCATCGCGTTTACCAGATTTTCAGCTATACTTTCTTCCGGCAGAGTATCCATTTCTTGCAAGGAAGCCTCATCAGTGGGATTTGAATCTTTCGATGTAGTCACAGCATAACCATCAGTTGATAGAAAGTTATTCATAAGTAATCCTAAGACAAGTATCCTTTTAATACCGTTTATAAGCAATGTTAGGCTCCACTCCTCACTCTTTATGCTCATTTAAAAGTTGCTTTTTCTATTATACCCAACTGAATAAAAAAAGGTAGTTCTCACTTTCCTATTAAAATAAGCTTTTCCTAATTTAGATACAGAGTTATTCAATTGTTAGCAGCTTTTAATTTTACTTGTCTTTTTTAAGTAAAAAATGATAGAAATTAATAAAAAAGTATCAAAGTCTATTGCAGTAGGCTTTGATACTTCAGTTTATCTTTATCTTGAATAGTTTGGTGCTTCCTTGGTGATATTAATGTCATGTGGGTGAGATTCAATCAGTCCTGCACCAGACATTCTTACAAATTGTGCTTCCTCACGCAATTCTTTAAGGTTAGCTGAACCGGTATAACCCATACCAGATCTTAAACCTCCAACCATTTGGAAGATAACATCTTCAACGGCACCTTTATATGCAACACGTCCTTCAATACCTTCAGGAACCATTTTGTTGGCTTCTGATTTTGATTGGAAGTAACGATCACTTGATCCTGAACGCATAGCAGCTAAAGAGCCCATGCCACGATAAGATTTGTATTTTCTACCTTGATAAATTTCCATTTCACCTGGTGATTCATCTGTTCCTGCTAACATAGAGCCGAGCATAGCCGCATGCCCACCCGCTGCAAGCGCCTTAACAATATCACCTGAATACTTAATGCCGCCATCAGCAATAATGGTTTTACCAAATTCTTTTGCTGCTGAAGCACATTCATAGATAGCAGTTAGTTGAGGAACTCCTACTCCGGCTACTACACGAGTTGTACAAATTGAACCAGGTCCGATACCCACTTTTACAATATCAACACCAATTTCAAATAAAGCGCGTGTCGCTTCGGCTGTTGCTACGTTACCAGCAATAATGGTTACATCTGGGTAAGCCTCTCTGATTTCTTTGACTTTACGAATCACGCCTTCAGAATGCCCGTGAGCGGTATCAATTACAATCGCATCAACTTGTTCTTTAATTAAGGCTTCTGCCCTTTCAAATGTATCACTAGTTATTCCAATGGCTGCCGCCACTAATAGTCTACCATGTTGATCTTTAGCAGCTTGAGGATATTGAATGACTTTCTCAATATCTTTTATAGTAATTAGACCTGAAAGACGTCCTTCATCATCTACTAGTGGTAATTTTTCAATCCGATTTTTATAAAGAATCTTTTCAGCTTCTTCTAGTGAAGTGCCAATGGCTGCTGTTACCAGATTCTCATGAGTCATGTGAGAGCCAATATTATCTTGATAATTTTCAATGAAACGCATGTCACGATTTGTAATAATACCTACAAGTGTCAAATCGTCTTCACTTTTTACAATTGGAACACCTGATATGCGGTAATGACTCATTAAATCTTCTGCTTCTTGCAATAGATTCTCAGGAGTTAAATAAAATGGGTCCAAGATAACGCCATTTTCCGAACGTTTTACTTTTCGTACTTCGTTTGCTTGATCTTCAATAGACATATTCTTATGGACAACACCTAATCCTCCCTGTCTGGCTATAGCAATCGCCATGTTCCCATCCGTTACGGTATCCATACTGGCTGATAAGATGGGAATATTTAGTTTTAAATTAGGGGCTAATTGGACTGATAAATCGACATCATTTGGTAATACCTCACTATGAGCTGGAACTAACAAGACATCATCAAATGTGTAACCTTCACGCGCAAATTTTGTTTCCCAAGATGACATTATTTTCCTCCTATATGTTTTTGATTCTCTACAAGCGATTCGACGATAATTTCCAACTAATTTAACATGTTAGTGGGAATGAAACAAGTTTTTTGCAGATGTTAGATTATGAGAAGTATTTAATGTTCGTCTTTTTATCAAACAGCATGCCCTTAAAAGAGTCCACCAACTATTTTCCACTTTCTCTTTAAGTAATAACGTAAGACCAAAGTAATTACACCCAGTATGATATAGCCCATAGGCGGTAAAATTGGGTTAATTACCGGCGGTATAAAGGCTTGACTTAACATAATTAAACCAATCCAAGCCATCATTGCAATTGTAGATGCCATGAAATAGCGCCCATAACCCTTTTGCCCTTTAGGAGCATCCAAGTCTGGTAAGACTTTTGCTGTTCGCATCATCGCATAACCACCGATAGCATAATTGAGGATAACTGTTAGGATACCCATATAGAAATTTTCTTGAACATTTGAACTCCCACTTAAACCAAATACACCCGTTATTAGGGTGAAAATAGCCCCTAACATTAACCCACCATCGACAGCAATTTGCCAATCCGGTGACTTCTCTTTTTCTTCATGCTCTTTTACTGCTTTACTAATAATAATCTGACTAGTTTCACTAGGCGTTCCATAAATATGTTTAGCAGTATGACCATCTTTTTGCCCTTCTAAAAGTGTATCTACCATTTCCAAATAAACTACTTGACAATTTGCTTGTGATATTTGTTCTTCTTTTAAGTAGCGATCAATGTCTAGCATAAATTTTAGATTACGTTTGGTTAACTGGTCCACCTTTTCTTGTGGTACCCCAGTTAATATCGAGCTTTCTTGACTTTCAACTGCCACTTGATTTTCAAGTGGTTGGCTATTTGAGACTTCTTCTACAACTTTTTCTTCTTGCTGATCTTTCATTGAATTTCCTCCTATACATTAAAGCGAAAGAGCATAATGTCTCCATCTTTAACTATATACTCCTTACCTTCTGAGCGATAGAGGCCTTTTTCTTTTACTGCTTGCTCAGAGCCATACTTCACTAAATCATCATAAGCCATGGTCTCTGCACGAATAAATCCGCGTTCAAAATCTGAGTGAATCACACCGGCTGCTTGTGGTGCCTTCATTCCTACTTTAAAAGTCCAAGCTCGAACTTCTTTTTCACCGGCTGTAAAATAAGTTCCCAAACCAAGCAATTTATAAACTGATTGAATTAAGCGGTCAAGACCTGAAGTTTTTAAACCGTAATCTTCTAAGAAACTGGTCTTTTCTTCATCATCTAGTTCTGCAATCTCTTCTTCTAAACGAGCGGAAACAGGAACAACTTCTGCGCCTTGCTGGTCAGCTAATTCACAAACTTTTGCTAAGAACGGGTTTCCTTCTGGATTGCTAACTTCTTCTTCACCTATATTGGCAACATAAAGCATTTTCTTACGTGTTAACAAGAACAAGTTATTGACGTAAGGTAATTGTTCATCGTAAAACTCCAAACTATTAGCTAATTGGTTGTGTTCCAAAGCCTCTTTTAATTTTAAAAGTACTTCATGCTCAGCAACAGCCTCTTTGTCTTTAGTACGTGCTAACTTTTCAACTTTAGTAATTCGTTTTTCAATGGTTTCTAAATCTGCCAAAATCAGCTCTAAGTTAATGGTTTCAATATCTTCAATCGGATCAACTTTACCTGAAACGTGAGTAATATTAGAGTCTTCAAAACAACGCACAACGTGACAAATGGCATCTACTTGGCGGATATTGGCTAAGAATTTATTACCCAGCCCTTCCCCTTTACTCGCTCCTTTTACTATCCCTGCGATATCGGTGAATTCTATTGTAGTCGGGATGGTTTTTTTTGGTTTGACAAGGCGAGTAATCTCTGTCAAACGTTCATCAGGGACTTCCACAACCCCTACGTTAGGATCAATAGTAGCGAAAGGATAATTTGCCGCTTCCACTCCAGCTTTAGTAATTGCATTAAATAAAGTTGATTTGCCCACATTTGGTAGTCCCACAATTCCTGCTGTTAATGCCATAATTTCACTCTCTTTCTAAAGGTTTACTTCTTGATGTTTTTTAAGAATTTTTTTCATCTTCTTTTCAAAGTCACGGCGTGTCATGGTAACAATATGCTGACAATTTTCACAACGTATACGAATATCCATACCCATTCGTATAATTTGCCAGCGATTAGTTTGACAAGCATGTGGCTTTTTCATTTCTACTATATCGAACTTATCGTAAGCTTTTGGATCCATTTTGACCCTCCTATTTGTCACTATTTAAACTTGAATGTTAAGTAAGTCTAGAATTCTTGTCAAATCTGAATCGTTGACGAATTCTAATTCAATTTTTCCCTTGTTTCCTTTTGAAACAATTTTAGCGGGTGTCCCAAACTTTTCTTCCATTTGATTTTCAATTGCTAACCAAAGTGGTGATTTATTTTCGGTTCGTCCCTTTTTCGTCATTTTTGGTAATGATTGATTATATTTTTGTACTACTTCTTCTAACTGACGCACTGTAAGCTGTTCTTTAACAACTTTTTTAGCTAAATTCTCCATCTGACTCTTATCTTTTAACCCTAAAATGGTGCGTGCTTGGCCCATGGATAGTTTTTCTTCATTTACTAACTGTTTAATTGGATCTGGCAATTGAAGTAAACGAATATAATTGGCTATATAAGGGCGACTTTTCCCAATACGTTCAGCAACTTCTGCTTGCGTTAGTTTTAAACGTTCCATTAGCATATCATATGCTTCTGCTTCTTCTAAAGGACTCAAATCTTCTCTTTGCAAGTTCTCTATTACAGCAATCTCAATCATTGCTTCTTCATCAAGTTCTCTAACAATTGCTGGAATGGTTGTTTTGCCTGCCAATTTAGAAGCACGTACCCTACGCTCTCCTGCAATAATTTCATATCCTTTAATAGAGGATTTTCTAATAATAATAGGTTGGAAAACACCCGTTTGACGAATCGATTCCGCTAACTCATTCAAAGCATTGAGATCAAAGTGTTTTCTAGGTTGGTAGGGATTTGGACGAATATCTTCTAATTTAATTTCGGTGACCATTTCGTGATTGTTAGGTACTTCTTCATAAGCTGAACTAAAGAGAGCTTCCATTCCACGACCTAGTCCACCTTTTTTTGGTTTATTGGCCATTATTGATCACTTCCTCTGCCAATTCTTTATACATGATGGCTCCTCTAGATTTTGGGTCATAATCAATTACTGACAAACCATAAGATGGAGCCTCTGACAAACGAATGTTTCGTGAAATTACCGTATCATATACTTTCTCTTGGAAGTATTTACGTACTTCATCAACTACTTCATAGCCCAAGTTCGTGCGCGCATCTAGCATAGTTATTAATACACCTTCAATTCTGAATTGAGGATTTAATGACTTTTGAACTAAGCGGATTGTATTTAATAATTGACTTAAACCTTCTAAGGCATAATATTCTGCTTGAACCGGAATCAAAATTGTATCAGATGCTGTAAAGGCATTAATAGATAATTGCCCTAAGGACGGTGGACAATCTACTAAAAGATAATCATAATCTTGCTTTATTGATTCTACAGCTTCTTTTAAGCGAAATTCGCGGTCTTTAAAATTTACTAATTCAATTTCAGCAGCTGCTAAAGAAATAGTTGATGGGATAATATCTAGATTTTCTCTAGAAGTGGTTAAGATACTATCCTGAATAGGTACTCGATCGACCAGCACTTCATATAAGCTATAAGTCACATCGCCTCTTTCAATTCCTAAACCGGAAGTAGCATTTCCTTGAGAATCGGAGTCAATAACCAGTACCTTTTTCCCCATAAAGGCTAATGCTGCACCCAAATTAACAGTTGTAGTTGTTTTACCAACTCCGCCTTTTTGGTTGCCGATTGCAATCATTTTTCCCATATGCTTCCTCCTTTTATCTTATAGGCTGTTTGCTTGGCTTACCTGCTTTACGCGGGTATTTATTGGGAGTATCTAATGTTTTTTCTATTAATAATAGTGTTCTCTCACCTTCATCTTCAGGCAGATAAGTTTGCACCACTTGTTCTAACTTTGCTCCTAATGTTTTAATCGCCTTTTCAGCTTCTTTTAATTCCGTATTTGTTTGTTCATGGCTGCCTTTTAAAACTATAAATTTTCCACCTTTTTTTAGTAAAGGAAGACAGAACTCAGCTAAAACATTTAAAGGAGCTACTGCCCGAGCAGTCACTAAATCAAATTGTTCACGATAATTTGAATCTTGGCCCACATCTTCAGCCCTGCCATGGAGAAACTCTATTTGTTCAAGTTTTAAATTGGAACTTAAATCTTTTAAAAACTGAATACGTTTATTTAAAGAATCGATAATCGTCAGTTCAATTTCAGGATGAATAATTTTGATTGGTAAGCTTGGAAAACCTGCTCCCGCTCCTACATCACACATCTTCAAATAATAGTTCGCTAAAGGTAAATGCCACAGCGGCATTAAAGAATCATAGAAGTGTTTAAGATAAACTCCTTCTTTATCAGTAATAGCTGTCAGATTAACTTTTTGATTCCATTCAATTAACCACTGATAATAAGTGGAAAACTGTAGTAGTTGATCGGGACTAATTGATAATCCTTGATCTTGCAATTTCTTTTTAAACTGATTTTCTTCCATATAATCCCTCTCATTTTGGTAATTGTGAAACAATGTTTCACAGCAACTTTACTTTACTAAAATAACTACTCAATAGCAACATCTATCCTTCAATAAATTTCGAAAGATAATTAAATTACTTAAATTTATAGTTTCTGCTTTTTTCATTTTAAAAAGATCCCTTCTTAATTAGCTTGCTAATTGAGAAGAAGATCTTTATCTTTTTGGTAATTTTTAGTTGATTATTGATGAGATTCAATTTTTGCAATTTTACCCTGTTGAATATAGATTGAAAGAATGGCAATATCAGCCGGATTGACACCTGAAATTCGACTAGCCTGTCCAATGTTAGAAGGTCGAATTAATTTTAATCTTTCTCTTGCTTCAGTTGCTAAGCTATCCACTGCATCGTAATCTAGGTTTTCAGGAATTATTTTTTCTTCCATAGCTTTAACACGATCGACCTTATGGTTAGCTTTATTAATGTAGCCTGCATATTTGATTTGAATTTCAACTTGTTCTCCTACTTGTCGATTAACTTCAGTCGTTAAAATAGGTAAAGCTTTAATCAATTCAAAATATTTAATTTCCGGTCTTTTTAAAAGTTCACTAGCTAAAATTCCATCTTTAAGTGGCGTTGAATTGATTCTTTCAAAATACTCTGCTAAACCCTCTGTACTTGGCTTAATACGAATAGACGCTAAGCGATCAAGTTCTGCTTTTACAGCAGCTTCTTTCGTTTTAAAATGCTGATAACGTGCTTCATCCACCAATCCAATTTTATAGGCTTTTTCTGTCAAACGGAAATCTGCATTATCATGACGTAGTAATAAACGGTATTCAGCCCGAGAAGTTAGCAAACGATAAGGTTCAGTCGTTCCTTTTGTTACAAGGTCATCAATCATAACACCAATGTAGCCTTCTGAACGCGTTATAATAAAAGGGTCTTTGTCAAAAGCCTTATGGCAAGCATTGATTCCTGCAACAATTCCTTGTCCTGCTGCTTCTTCATAACCACTCGTTCCATTCATTTGACCGGCAGTGAATAAGCCAGGTAAATCTCGCACTTCTAAGGATAGCGTTAATTGATGGGGTACCACTACATCATATTCAATAGCATACCCTGCTCGCATCAATTTTGCTTCTTCTAAACCTTCTACTGAATGGAGCATCTCTAGTTGGACATCTTCTGGTAAAGAAGTTGACAAGCCTTGGACATACATTTCTTTAGTATTACGACCTTCAGGTTCGATAAACACTTGATGGCGTGGTTTGTCACTAAAACGAACTATTTTGTCTTCTATTGATGGGCAATACCTAGCCCCTACTCCTTCAACTATTCCCGAAAACATAGGTGCTTTATGCAAATTATTTCTAATTATATTATGCGTTTGACCATTGGTATGTGTCAACCAACAAGATATTTGATCTTGCAAATAATCTTTATCATCTGTCAAATAAGAAAAATGATTCGCTTTAATATCGCCAGGCTGTTCTTCTGTTTTGTCAAAATGGACTGAGTCATAATGCACTCGTGGAGGTGTTCCAGTTTTAAAACGAGTTAATTCAATCCCTAATTCCATTAAATGTTCAGACAGTTTAACAGAAGGTAGGGTGTTATTAGGACCGGAAGAATAGGCTAAATCTCCAATAATAATTTTTCCTCGTGAAGAAGTACCTGCCGTTAGAACTACAGATTTAGCACGATAAATAGCCCCCGAATTGGTAATAATACCGCGACATTGATTTTCTTCAATTAAAAGTCTTTCAACAAGTCCTTGTTTGAGGTCTAAATTATCTGTTTCTTCTAAGACTTGCTTCATTGTATTGGAGTAATGTTGCTTATCTGCTTGAGCTCTGAGTGCTTGAACTGCTGGTCCTTTACCGGTGTTTAAAAGACGCATTTGGATATAAGTCCTATCTATATTACGTCCCATTTCTCCACCCAGTGCATCAATTTCACGTACAACGACCCCCTTAGCAGGTCCACCAATTGATGGATTACATGGCATAAAGGCTACCATTTCTAGATTCATCGTAATTAAAAGTGTTTGAGCACCTAGTCGAGCTGAAGCTAAAGCTGCTTCCGAACCTGCATGCCCGGCTCCTACAACAATTACATCATATTGACCCGCTTCATATGTTTGCATTATATTTCACCTCTGTTTTTCATAAATTCAACCTGATGGTCGATTAAGTCACCCTTTTTATCATAAGCAAATTTAGCCCAAAAATAAGGTTTGTTTTCTAAGACCCATTGTAAAAAGAGATAATCCCCTTCCCAAATTGGTTTGTCCAAGACATCGTCATAATCCACCCACTCTAAAGTCCCTTCGTCACAGTCCTTTAATAGGTCTCCTTCAAAATCTGTCACTCTATAGACAAAAGAATACCAATCTCTATCATCATGGGTAAAATCTGGAAAAGTTATGAAACCTAAGGGGATTAAGCTTTTGGCCCTTAGACCCGTTTCTTCATAAATTTCACGAATTGCACACTCTTGAGGACTTTCTCCTGCTTCAAATTTTCCACCGACGCTAACCCATTTTCCTTTATGGATATCATTTTCTCTTTTATTACGGTGGAGCAATAATAACTGTTTTCCATTATCCAGATAACAAATTGTAGATAATTGTTGCATTATAGCTTTCCTACTTTCCTAAACAGAATTGACTAAATAACTTATCTAATAATTCATCTTGTACGCTATCACCTGTTATTTCGCCCAAAAGATCCCAGGCTCTAGTAAAATCTATTTGTACCAAATCAACAGGTACGTCTGCTTGACAAGCATTCACAACTTCGTCAAGCGCTTGAATTGCTTGCTTTAGTAAATTAGTATGACGTGAATTGAGTAAATAATTAATATCATTCGACTCTAAATTTCCCGTATAAAACAAATTTTCAATTCTTTCTTCTAGTAGATTTAATCCTTGATCTTTTAAGATTGAAATTGGGATGATTTCCTCTTTATTTACTACATTTGTCAACTTTGTAAAATCAATTTGACTCGGCAAATCGGTTTTATTTAATAAAATGATTCGCTTTTGATCCTTTGTCAAAGATAAAAGTTCTTTGTCAATTTCTGTCAAAGCTTCAGATTGATTTAAAATCAAAATGACTAAATCAGATTCTTCCATAATTTTGCGACTTTTAGCCACACCAATTTGCTCTACCAATTCATCAGTTTGGCGAATGCCTGCTGTATCGATTAAATGTAGGGGGACTCCTTTGACATTGATGTATTCTTCAATAGTATCTCGAGTTGTTCCAGCGATATCAGTCACGATTGCTTTGTCAAATCCAGTTAAGTAATTTAGTAAACTCGACTTACCAACATTTGGTTTACCTATAATAGCTGTTCGTATTCCTTCACGGAAAAGACGGCTATTTTGAGCTTTTTTCAAAATTTGATTTATTTTATTTTTTACATATTGTGCTGTTTCTATAAGAGTTTGACTAGACATCTCTTCAACATCATCATATTCCGGATAATCAATCGTTACTTCAATTTGAGCTAAACTTTCAAGCATTTCTTGGCGCAATTGTCTAATTTGCTGAGATAGGGTTCCTTTTAATTGGTTTAGAGAAGCGTCCATAGCTTTACCTGTTTTAGCTTGAATTAAATCCATCAAAGCTTCTGCTTGTGACAAATCAATGCGACCATTTAGAAAAGCGCGCTTTGTAAATTCACCTGGTTCAGCCATGCGCGCACCTTCTAATAAACAACTTTCCAGGATTCGCTGCATAGCTACGATACCACCATGACAATTGATTTCTACTATGTCTTCACGTGTATAGGTTTTTGGTCCTTTTAAGATAGTGACCATTACTTCATCTAAGACTTTTTGATCCTTATCTACTATATGACCATAATGGATGGTATGACTTTCAACCTGACTCAAGTCTTTGCCTTTAAATATTTTTTTTATTATTGGCAAAGCATCCGGACCACTCATACGTACTATTCCAATAGCTCCCTCGCCAATTGCGGTTGAGATAGCTGCAATTGTGTCTAAAATATACATACTTAATACCCCCTTTAATCATAAAAAAAGTGCTCAACGAAAGATACCTAAGTTTTTTAGGTCATTCGAAAGCACTTTGACTGCCTGTCTATTTATCGTAGTAATTGTATCAAATCGTTATTCTTCTTGCAAGATAGGTGTGAAACTGTTTAGCTAAATTATATTTAAAAGAGAGTGTCTAGCTTTTTTTTAACATAAGCTCTCCAAAACATTTGCCTTAATAAAAACACCATTCCTCTAATTAAGAATGGTGATCTTCACTTATTCTAAGGTTAATTCTTCACTACTCAAAGGCGTTTGCGTATTACTACTATCTTCTTGCTTGACCCATTTGGGATCTATTTGATGAATTCCATTAGGAGGATAAGATATGGCATTGAGTAGCATACCATTTCCAAACACTTCTAAACTCACTTGATTAACAGAGTAATAGTCAGCAATATTCACCATCATGGCAATTGCTACCGCTTTTTCACCTGCTGGATGTCGGTTTAAACTAGCAACAACACCGCTTGAAAAATTGAGATGGGCTATTCCATTGGACTCATAAATATCAACCACTTGTATTTCGGGAGTAATCCATTGTTTATCGTAATAAAAGCGCTGAAAAGCTGTTGCTAGGGTATCGTTTGTTTGCCAAGCAAAGTCAACTGTCTCTTTTTGAATAAAAGGTTCTTCTGTTGAAGATTGAGGCATGTACCAATCCATTTTGCTTACTAACATTACATTATCTGTAATCGATTCTGCGAGATAATATTCCTCTTTATTTTCTTGCCACTGAGCAATAATCCCTTTATTAGCAGCAAATAGCTGATGTCTTTCGCCCTCTTCAAATTGAGTCACAACTTCAATCACTTCTTGATAGATTTGATCACCGATATTCACTTCTTTATATAAGCCGACGATTTTTGAAGGAATGTTACCGTCATATAACCATTCAGTTCCTACTTTTAAAGGAGATTGTAAAATGATTAGACCTTTTTCTAATTGATTAGCTTCTATTGAGTTTTTTAAATAATTAGTAAATCGACGCTCTTTTTCAAATTTTCCGTATAGTTCAATCACTTCAGTATTCCAACGATAGAGTTCAATGTTTTTTTCATCAGCTAGCGTCTCTCTCACTTGCATCTGTTGGCTTGTTTGATCCATATATTCAACATAGCTAGTTTTACCATTGGAAAGGATTTTTACTTGATTAGCATTATAAGGAAGAAAATTTTCTAAATTATAGTTTACATCTTCTCCTTCTTTAATCCACGAGTTAGGATCAATAACTACTTGGTCGGATGTATTGGCTTTCTTATTATTTATTTGATCTAGCTGTGTTTCTTTATTTTCTGCTTGTTTCTTCTCTATCTTCATTTGGTTTTCTTTACTCAATTTAATCATAGGTTCTTGTTTACAAGCTGATAAAGTAATAACAATTAACAAAAGCCAAAATATCTTTCTGCCAGACAGACTCAAATCCGTCACCTCCTAAAACAAGCTATATTATATCATAATTTTTATAACCTTCTAATATAATTTTACTAGTGCTTCGTTTTAAAAATAAGTCCATTGATTTATTCATGATAATTTTCAATTATGACTAAACATTTATAAAAAAGGTTTGAGAGAAAAAATCCCTAAGCAGAGCTTAGGGACGTAATTAATATTATGGGACGTAATCTACCACTAAATATCGATTAGGATCTTTACCTTCAGAGTGGGTTGCAATATGCTCATATTGTCCAAGATAAGCATGAATTTGTTTGCGTTCATAAGCAGGTAACGGATCTAGGATGACTGTTTGTTTGGTAGTTAAAACTTGCTCAGCAGTTCTTTCTGCCATTTGTTCAAGTACATTTAAACGACGGTCACGGTAATCCCCAACATTTAATAAAACTGAGATTCGTTTACGATCACGTCTATGCAATAAAACCTGAACTAAAGTCTGTAAGGAATTGATAATTTTTCCATGTTTACCAATGACTAAACCTGATTTGTCCGTTTCAATATTAAAAACTAACTGATTACCTCTTAATTCGTATTCAATGTGCGATTCTGCACCATATAAACGAATAACTTCTTCGAGGTAATGGCAAGCCGCTTGATACTCTTCTTCTATTGTAGATTCACTTTGTGCAACCTCTGTTTCAGACGTTTGGTTTTCATTTGAAACTTTTTCACTCACTTTTGGCTCGACTGTTTCAGATTTTTGAACAGATTTTTTATCTTCTGCTTGTTTTTCAATGGAAGATTCTTTTTCTAAAACAACATTGTCAGTTTTTCTTTGATCGTGAACCTCTTCTTTAACAGGCTCACTGTGTTTTTGATTATTTTGACGGATATAATCTTTAGTTTTATTTACTGTTTCTTTATGTTTTTGACCTGTTTTATCCTTATGTTCCATTCCAACTTTTTTTTCTAATTGATTGGTTAATTCTTTTAATGATAGATCAGTCTTAGCTTCAATATGAACTACTGCTTCTTGCTTACCGAAGCCAAAGAAACCTTTTTTTCCTTCACTTATAATACGGATATCGGCTTCTTCTCGACTAATTCGCAATTGTTTTAACCCTTTTTCAATAGCTAATTCGACATTTTCAGCCCTAACAGTCATATTATGATCTAACATATCATCACTCCTTTTAATTTATTTACGACTTTTAACTTTTTTCAAGGCCTTACGCAATTGACGCTCTTTTTCTTTTTCATGAGCAATGCGTTCTTGGCGTTCTTTAATCATTTTATATGGATTGTTAAAAATTAAAATAATAATTACAGTAATTAAATTCGATATAAACCAATAAAGTGAAACTGCACTAGGTAAAGCAAAAGATATAGAGAAAATCATAATTGGCATAGTTATCATCATAATTTTCATTGAAACATTTTGTTGAGGATTTGCTTTACTACTTAGGTAAGTAGATAAAAATGTGAATAGAGCCGCTAAAAGAGGGAAAATAAAGTAAGGGTCTGGTTGTCCTAAATCAACCCAAAGAAACTGTCCTTGTCTTATAAGCTCTGTTCGCGAAATCACTTGATACAAGGCCATCAAAATTGGTAATTGAATTAAAGTTGGTAAGCAACCTGCGAATTGATTAACTCCTTTTTCATCAAACAATTCTTGTTGCTCAGCTTGAAGTAATTCCATTGAGTGACGATCTTTATGAGGGTACTTAGCTTTAATGGCTTCAATTTCCGGTTGTAACTCCATTATTTTATTTTGAGATTTCATCTGCATTAATGTCAAAGGGGTTAGCAAAAGACGAATTAAAAGGGTTAAACTAATAATACCTAAACCAAAATTATGACCCATTAAACCACTTAGCCAAACAATAAATTGAGAGAAGGGATAGAGAACAAATTGATCCAAAAGATTTGATGAATCGTTAGTAATCGGTTCATTAATATTTGCACAAGCAGATAATACCACTACAATAGCTGATAGCAGTGAAAGTTTTAAAATTTTATTTACTTTTTTATTGCTCATTACGACCTCCAGATTTTTCTAGTTTAAATAATGGTTGGATAATTTTAGCTTTCTTCATAACGTGAATAATCGATTTCTTTATTTGCTTTAAATCCTTATCACAAATATCCTTACGAGCAATCAATAGAAAATCAACTTCAGGAATAACCATATCTTCCACCTCATGCAAGGCTTGTCTTAAATAGCGTTTTATTTGATTTCTAAAAACTGCATTACCTAACTTTTTACTTACTGATAAACCGACACGAAAATGTTTTTGACCTGGTTTTGAATAGGTATAAATAACCAGTTGACGGTTTGCTGTAGAGTTTCCTTGATGAAAGACTCTTTGAAAATCCTTATCACTTTTTACTCGATATTCTTTTTTCATTAGACTATCACTCCGATGTTTTAGAGTCCTCATAATATTATATCAAAAATAAGAATAATTGGAATCTCTCTCTTTATTTTATAAAAAAAAGGCCTCACTTGGAAGCCTCAAAATTATGCAGTTAACTTTTTGCGTCCTTTTAAGCGGCGCTTGCTTAATACACGACGTCCATTTTTTGTTGACATGCGTTTACGAAAACCGTGTTCTTTACTACGTTGACGTTTTTTAGGTTGGTATGTTCTCTTAGTCATGCAAT
The DNA here is from genome assembly GCF_050409545.1 of Facklamia sp. P12932. Taxonomy (NCBI): domain Bacteria; kingdom Bacillati; phylum Bacillota; class Bacilli; order Lactobacillales; family Aerococcaceae; genus Facklamia; species Facklamia sp. P12932. The sequence continues at coordinate 19,345 of NZ_JBNUPG010000010.1, forward strand.
ACACCTCCTTGTTGCTAAATATAAACAATACTAGAATAGTTTATAAGAATGACTCCTTTAAAGTCAAGTGTTTTTTAATATTCTATTAAATATCTCAATCGATGTAAAATCTTAACAATTGTCAACAACTTATCCACAGTTTTTAAACAAACCCTAAAAAAATAAACTTCTTTTAACAAACTAGAGGATAAAATTATCCACATTTTCTAAGCTTGTCAATAAATATTATTTTATCCACAAACTCTGTTGAAAACATTATTTAAACCTTTAAGAAAGTTGATGACATAGGAATTGTTATTTTTTTCTTTTGCACAAATCTACTTAATGTTTACTAAACTATTTTTTTATCCACACATTTAATTAACATGTGGATAACTTAAATGTGAGTATGTGGATAGAGCTTTTTACACATTCTCAACTTGTGGAAAACTCTAAATATGATACAATAATCTTAACTATATTAACTTATTCGAGGTGAAATGAATGGATGAAAAAGATCTTTTTTGGCAAGGAGTTCAAGATTATTTAAAAGAAATCCTGTCCACTTCTTCCTATCGATCCTGGGTTGAACCTTCAATCCCTACTCGAATTGGTAATCAATCAATTACGATTGCAGTTCCTAATCCGATGACTAAAAAATATTGGGAAAATCATTTGGTAAACTATATATTGCAATATAGTCGTGAACGATATGGTATTGAATATGAACCTCAATTTATAATTTATCAAAGCAAGCAAAATGAACCCATGCTTTCGAAATCGATTGATAAGCAAGGAGAGACAGATAGTCTTCCAAGCTTTTCTGACTCAAAATTAAATCCTTCTTATACCTTTGAAAACTTTGTGATTGGTGAAGATAATAAAATGGCTGCAGGAGCTGCCCTGGCAGTGAGTGATGGTCCAGGAAAAACTTACAATCCCTTTTTAATTTATGGTGGTGTAGGTTTAGGAAAAACTCATTTAATGCAAGCTATAGGTAACGATATCCTACGTAAAAACCCTTCTACTAAAATTAAATATGCAACCAGTGAATCTTTTGTTAATGATTTTATTACCAGTATTCAAAACGGTTCTCAAAAAAAATTTAGGGAAATGTATCGTGAAATAGATGTCTTATTGATCGATGATATTCAATTTTTATCGAAAAAAGATGCCACTCAAGAAGAATTTTTCCATACCTTTAACGAACTTTATAATAATAATAAACAAATTATTTTAACTTCAGACCGTTTACCAAATAATATTGATAATCTCGAGGAAAGGCTTATTTCACGATTCAAATGGGGATTATCAACCGACATTACCCCTCCTGATTTGGAAACTCGTATCGCTATCCTTAGAAAAAAGGCTGCAAATAATCGATTGGATATTGATTCTGAAACTCTCACATATATCGCTAATAATGTAGATACAAACATACGTGAATTAGAAGGAGCTTTAATGAGAGTTTTTGCCTATGCAGCTATAGAGGGCAAAGAAATTACAAGTCATTTAGCCGCAGAAGCTCTCTCTTCTATTTTTGGAGAGCAAAAAGAAAAGGTAATTGATGCCGAATCTATCATTTCTACTTGTAGTCAATTTTATAAAATATCCACTGAACAAATTAAAGGAAAGAAAAGGAACAAAGAAATCGTTACTGCTCGTCAAATTGCTATGTATCTTACACGTGAATTAACAGAACTATCTTTTCCTAAAATTGGTGAAGCTTTCGGTAATAAAAACCATACGACGGTTATCCATGCTTATGAAAAAATCTCTGAAGATCTTAAAAGTAATACTACCCTCAAACATGAAATTGCAACAATCAAACAGATGCTAGAATAAAGAATGTGGATAAGTCTACTGTAAAAAATCATCTTTACACATAGTCATCAACAATGCTAAAGCCTAGTTTGTAGAACTCTTTATCACTTATACACTCTATCAACAAGCCCTACTATTATTACTTAGATATATAATAATTATTTATAAAGGAGAAAATTATGAAATTTACAATTAACCGATCTGCTTTTACTCAACAAATAAATAATGTTCAAAGAGCTATTCCTTCTAAAACAACCATTAACATTCTATATGGAATTAAATTATCTTTAGATAGTAATGGAATGACTTTAATAGGTAGCGATGCTGATATATCTATCGAAAGTCATATTGCAGTTGATGAACCCTTAGCTAATTTACAAATTGAAGAAACAGGCCAAATTGTATTACCTGCACGTTTATTAAATGAAATTATTAAAAAATTACCACAAGATGAGGTAATAGTGAGTGTAGATGATCAATTTAAAGCAACTATTCAATCTGGTAATGCAAAATTCCAAATTGTTGGTATTGATGGAAATGAGTATCCTCGTTTGCCTATTATTGACCTAGATCATCAAATTCAACTTCCAACACTTACTTTTAAAAATATGATTCATCAGACTATTTTTGCAGCTTCTAATCAAGAATCACGTCCAATTTTAACAGGACTTCACTTAATGCTAGAAAAAGATTACTTAGTGGGAGTGGCAACAGATAGCCATCGTTTAAGCCAAAGAGAAATTCCTTTAAAATTAACTGAGAATTCGCATCATTTAGAAGCAATCACTGTTCCTAAAAAAACAATGATTGAATTGGCTAGAATAGTTCCTGATAATGCTGATTTAATGATGACTATATCGAATCAACAAATTATTTTTACTTTCGAAAATATAACAATTTATTCACGCTTACTGGAGGGTAATTACCCTGCTACTGATCGGTTAATTCCTAATTCATCTGAAACAGAAATCATCTTAAATGCGGCTGATTTTCTGCAAGCAATTGAACGGGCCTCTTTAATGTCACATGAAGGAAAAAATAATATTGTCCAATTAGATATTCAAACAGACCATATCGAGTTATTTGTAAAAGGAAATGAAATAGGGAATGTGGCAGAAGAAATTCAATTTGTTTCCTCAAATGGTGAAGAGCTTCAGATTTCATTCAACCCTGACTATATGAAAGAAGCTTTAAGATCTTTTGGCGATATAGAAATTACCATTCAATTTAATTCAGCAGTTCGTCCAATGCTTATAACACCAAGTGTAAAGAGTGAATTACCCCACAATGATTTACTGCAATTATTAACACCAGTTCGTACACATTAAAACTTTTTAGCGGGTCTAATAAACGACCTGCTTATTTTTTGCCATTATTTAGCATTTAAGCCTAATTTAACTTAAATAAGCTTTTTATACTCTGAAGGTCAAATTTATTTAAAATGGCATTTTTTCGCCAAAAATTTGAGATTTAAGCTATTTAGTAGTATAATGAATCTAATAAATTACTAATGAGGTGGCCAAATGGAACATAAAAAAGTCAAAATAGATAGTGACCATGTAACACTCGGCCAATTATTAAAAATAGTAGATTTAATATCCAGTGGTGGAATGGCTAAATGGTACTTAGGTGAATTTACTGTCTATTTAAATGGCGAATCAGAAAATCGACGAGGAAAAAAATTATATCCTGGAGACCGTGTGGAGTTTGTTCAGGATGAATTAATAGTAGATGTCGTAGATCAATAAGATAGCTTATGAAAATAAAAGAATTAAATTTAACCAATTTTAGGAACTATAAAGAGCTTTCGATTGATTTTCATGACGGTCTAACTATTTTAGCTGGTGAAAATGCCCAAGGAAAAACTAACATCCTTGAGGCCATTTTTTTGTTGTCTTTGGCTAAAAGTCATCGAACCAATCATGATCAAGAAATGATTAGTTGGGAAGAAGATTATGCAAAGATAGTCGGCCAAATAACCACTAAAAACTCTCAATTTCCTTTAGAAATCATATTAAATGATAAGGGTAAGATTGCTAAATACAATCACCTCGATCAAAAGAGACTTTCTCAATTTATAGGTAAATTAAATGTTATCCTCTTTTCTCCTGAAGACATGCAATTAGTTAAGGGTTCTCCAAGTCTAAGAAGAAAGTTTTTAGATACAGAACTCGGTCAAACCCATCCCATCTACCTACAAAATTTATTAGAATATCATCGCTTACTTAAACAAAGAAATGCTTATTTAAAGCAAGCGCGTGAAAAACATACTTATGATCCAGTTTATTTAGACATCTTAACTGATCAGCTAATTGATGCAGGAAGCCAAGTAATTAAATATCGTTTGCAATTTGTTAAAGATTTAGAAGCAATGGCTCACCCGATTCATTATGAACTTTCTAATGAAAGAGATAGCTTATCAATGGTCTATAAGTCTTCCTCTTCTAAACTTGATTATGAGAAGATTGATTTAATTAAAGATCAAATGAGTGAATTGTTCAAATTGTCTATTCAAAGGGAAATCCATCAAGGAGCTACCATATATGGACCTCATCGAGACGATTTAATTTTTAATATTAATGGAAATTCAGCTCAGCAATTTGCCTCACAAGGCCAACAACGAACAGTTGTTCTTAGTTTAAAGTTAGCTGAATTGGATTTATTTTATACAATTGATCAAGATTATCCAGTTCTTTTATTAGATGATGTTCTGTCCGAGTTAGATGATCATCGTCAATTTATTTTGATGAGTAAAATCGAAGGGAAAGTTCAAACAATTTTAACCACAGCTAGTATTGAAAATATTCATATTCAAGAGCTAAAAAATTCTTCAATAAGACATATAAGTAAAGGTAAAGTTCAATAGGAGGATACAAATGGCAGAAAATAACGACAAGAAAAATGTAACTCAACCCCAATATGATGCTGAACAAATCCAAGTATTAGAAGGATTGGAAGCTGTCCGTAAACGACCAGGAATGTATATCGGATCTACTGCGAGTACTGGATTACATCATTTAGTTTGGGAAATTGTTGATAATTCTATTGATGAAGCTTTAGCTGGCTATTGTAGTCAAATTGAAGTAGTCATAGAAGCGAATGGTTCTATTTCGGTAACAGATGATGGTCGTGGAATCCCGATCGATATTCAGTCTAAAACAGGCAGACCTGCTGTTGAAACGGTTTACACCGTTTTGCATGCGGGTGGCAAGTTTGGTGGTGGCGGTTATAAAGTTTCAGGTGGTCTCCATGGTGTAGGAGCCTCTGTTGTGAATGCTTTATCAAGCGAACTATCGGTGGAGGTTTCACGTAATGGAAAAGTTCATCAAATTAAGTTTGAAAGAGGAGCTATTGTATCTGAGTTAAAGGTGGTTGGAGAAGCAACGGAAACAGGTACTAAAGTTAATTTTGTACCGGATCCGTCAATCTTTACCGAAACAACGGATTTTAAGTACGAAATATTAAATGAGCGTATCCATGAGCTAGCTTTCTTAAATAAAGGTTTACGCATTTCTTTACAAGATCGACGGATGGATCGCGAAGCTGATGATAGTTATTTATTTGATGGTGGAATTAAATCATACGTTTCTTATCTTAATGAAGACAAGGGATTAATTTTTGATGAACCTATCTATATTGAAGGTGAACAAGATGGTATTGCTGTTGAAATCGCTCTACAATATACAGATGCTTACCAATTAAATTTACTGTCTTTTGCTAATAATATTCACACTTATGAAGGAGGAACACATGAATCAGGTTTTAAAACAGCTTTAACACGGGTTATTAATGACTATGGTCGTAAAAATAACTTACTTAAAGATGGTGATGATAACTTATCTGGAGAGGATACTCGTGAAGGTCTGACAGCTGTTATTTCGGTTAAACATCCAGATCCTCAATTTGAAGGTCAAACTAAGACAAAATTAGGGAATTCTGAAGTACGAACTGTAACAGATCGCCTTTTCTCTCAACATTTTGAAACATTTTTATTGGAAAATCCTAAAGTTGCACGTTTGATTTTAGATAAAGGAATTCTAGCTTCAAAAGCACGAATGGCTGCCAAGCGAGCTAGGGAGATGACCCGTCGTAAATCCGGTTTAGAAATCGCAAACTTACCTGGTAAATTAGCGGATTGTTCTTCTAAAGACGCAGAAAAATGCGAACTATTTATTGTCGAGGGAGATTCAGCAGGTGGTTCGGCTAAACAAGGCCGTTCAAGAATGTATCAGGCTATTTTACCAATTAGAGGGAAAATCTTAAATGTTGAAAAGGCCTCAATGGAGCGTATATTGAGTAACATTGAAATTCGCTCGCTATTTACTGCCATGGGCACTGGTTTTGGAGCAGAATTTGATGTGAGCAAAGCCCGTTATCATAAACTAATCATTATGACCGATGCAGATGTCGATGGTGCGCATATTCGTACGTTATTATTAACGCTTATTTTCCGCTATATGCGTCCTTTGATTGATGCAGGCTATGTTTATATTGCACTTCCGCCACTCTATAAATTAAAAGTTGGTAAAAAAGAGATTTATTTAGATACACATGAGCAATTACTCCAATGGGAAAAAGAAAATCCAAATACTAGGTATTCATTACAAAGGTATAAGGGTCTTGGAGAAATGAATGAAGATCAACTTTGGGAAACAACGATGAATCCTGAAAATCGTCGGATACAGCGAGTGACTGTTGATGATGCAGTAGAAGCGGATGCAGTGATGTCTATGTTGATGGGAGAAGAAGTAGAACCCCGTCGTGTCTTTATTGAAACAAATGCAGTCTATGTACGTAACTTGGATGTATAGAATTACCCTTGAAAGGAGTTAGTCATGACGGAAGATCATTTTGATGTTAGCAAACAATCTTTTGAAGAAATCAATTTACCTGATGAAATGCGTAATTCATTTTTGGACTATGCTATGTCAGTAATTGTCGCAAGAGCCCTACCAGATGTTCGTGATGGATTAAAACCTGTTCATCGTCGTATTCTATATGGTATGAATGAATTAGGTGTTACACCTGATAAACCACATAAGAAGTCAGCCAGAATTGTTGGGGATGTTATGGGTAAGTATCACCCTCACGGTGACTCTGCAATCTATGAAGCCATGGTAAGGATGGCGCAACCCTTCTCCTACCGCCAAATGTTAGTTGATGGCCACGGTAACTTTGGTTCAGTCGATGGTGATGGTGCAGCTGCAATGCGGTATACTGAAGCTAGAATGGCTAAAATCACTCTAGAAATGTTAAGAGATATTAATAAAGATACAATTGATTTCCAAGAAAATTATTCTCAAGAAGAAAAAGAACCGGTTGTATTACCAAGTCGTTTCCCTAACCTTTTAGTTAATGGAGTTTCTGGTATTGCAGTTGGTATGACAACTAATATACCACCGCATAATTTAGAAGAAGTCATTGACGCTTTACAAATTCTTATGCGTAATCCAGAAGCGACTGTGGATGAATTGATGGAAGCTTTACCGGGTCCTGATTTTCCTACTGGTGGAATTATTGTTGGAAAATCAGGTATTCGCCAAGCTTATCGGACAGGTAAAGGAAAAATCACAATTCGCGGTAAAGTTGAAATTGAATACTTTGGTAATAATCAAGACCGTGAGCGAATTATTATTAAAGAATTACCTTATGGTGTAAATAAAGCTAAATTAGTTGAAAGAATTGCTGAATTGGGTCGTGATAAGCGAATTGATGGTATCTCCTATATTGCTGATGAGTCTGGTCGTGAAGGTATGCGGATTGTAGTTGAAGCACGTCGAGACGCTTCTGCTCATGTTATTCTAAATAACTTATATAAACATACTCCTTTACAGACTAACTTTGGTATTAATATGCTAGCGATTGATTTCGGAGTTCCTAAAATACTAAATTTAAAAGAAATTCTTGAAAAATATTTAGCCCATCAAGTTGAAGTGATTACGCGACGGACTAAATTTGAAAAAGGAAAAGCAGAAGATCGGGCTCACATCTTACAAGGTCTACAAAAAGCCTTAGATGTCATTGATGAGATTATTGCTATTATTCGTTCTTCCCACGATTCAGAAACAGCTAAGCAAGAATTGATTAATCGTTTTGAATTTTCGCAAATTCAAGCACAATCTATTTTAGATATGCGATTGGTTCGCTTAACTGGATTAGAACGAGAAAAAATCGATGCCGAGCTAAAAGATTTACAAGAATTGATTGTTCGCTTGACTGAAATACTTTCTTCTCAAGAAAGAATTTATGAAATTATTCATGATGAATTAAGAGAAATACTTAAGAAATATAATGATCCAAGAAGAACTGAAATCAAATTGGGTGAAATTCAGTCTCTTGAAGATGAAGATTTAATTGATGAGGAAGATATTTTGATTGCTTTAACCACTTCTGGTTATATTAAGCGTATGACTGAAGATGAGTTCCGTGTTCAAAATCGAGGTGGTAGAGGGGTTAAAGGAATGGGAGTGAGTGACGAGGATTCCATTCAAAGCTTAGTTTCTGCCTCCACCCATGATACCCTCCTCTTTTTCACTAATTTTGGTAAGGTTTATCGCGCTAAGGGTTACGATATGCCTCAATATGGAAGAACTTCGAAGGGCTTACCTATTATTAACCTCTTAAACTTAGATAAAGAAGAGTATGTAAGAGATATAGTTAATATTCGTAGAGAAGCTGATGATGAAGACACTCATCTCTTGTTTGTTACTAAAAATGGGACCGTTAAGCGTACTTTAGTAAGTGAATACTATAACATTCGTACCAATGGTTTAATTGCTATTAAATTAAGAGAAAATGATCAGTTAGTGAATGTATTAATTACTGATGGACAAAAAAATATTATCATTGGTTCTAATAATGGTTATGCCGTTAGCTTTAATGAAAATGATGTCCGTGATATGGGTCGGACAGCCTCAGGTGTCAGAGGTATGAGACTCCGTTCAGGAGATTATGTTATTGGTGCTGCTATTTTAGATGATGATAAGCAAGTTCTTGTAGTGACAGAAAATGGTTACAGTAAGCGAACTGAATCTAACCAATATGCTATTAAAAACCGAGGCGGTAAAGGTGTAAAAACATCTAATATCTCTCAAAAGAGTGGTAAATTAGCTGGTTTAGTCACTGTTGATGGTGATGAAGATTTACTAATCATGACCAATGAAGGAGTCGTCATTCGTGTTCATATCGATTCGATTTCAACCGCTTCAAGAGATACCTTGGGAGTTAAGGTTATTCGATTAGATGATGATTCTATCGTTGATAAAATTGTTGTCATTGAAAAAAATGAAGAAAATACAGAAGAAGATATGTCGGAATCTGATAATTCAATAGAAAATTCAGAGGAATAGAAAAATTAGATTGATTTCTTAAAAATAGAGTGATAAAATTATTAAATGTGAGTTAATAGCTTAATAGCTTAACTCCTTGCTCTATGGAGCCATTAGACCAAAAGGAGGTGCAGTCATGAGTCAACCAACTAAATATGAAATCCTTTATATTATTCGTCCAGATATGACCGACGAAGCAAAGAAAGAATTAATTGCTCGTTTCGATCAAATCTTAGTCGATCAAGGATCAGAAGTTGTCGAATCAAAAGACTGGGCTAAGAAACGTTTAGCATACGAGATCAACGATTATCGTGAAGGTGTTTACCACTTAATTACTTTAACCGCTGATGATGCTAAAGGGATCAACGAGTTCGATCGTCTAGCACGAATCAACCGTGATATCTTACGCCATATGATTACAAAAGTAGAAGAATAATCACTATGTTTCACGTGAAACACTTGTAGGAGGAAAATTATGAATACCGTACAATTAGTTGGGCGTTTAACCAAGGAAATTGATTTACGCTATACTTCTTCAGGAACTCCAGTTGGAAGTTTTACACTAGCTGTAAATCGCAGTTTTACCAATCAACAAGGTGAGCGTGAAGCAGATTTTATTAATTGTGTGATTTGGCGTAAAGCTGCTGAGAATTTAGCTAACTTTACCCGTAAAGGTTCTCAAATTGGAGTCGAAGGTCGTATCCAAACAAGAAGTTATGATAATCAACAAGGACAGAGAGTATATGTTACTGAAGTTGTTGTAAGTAACTTTCACTTATTAGAACCAAAATCAGTGACTGAACAACGTCCAGTTTCCGATGGTAATCAATCATACAAACAACCAAATCAAACGAATCAGTTTAAAGCTCAACCAAATCAAACGAATAGTAATGATTTTAGTTTTAATCAAGACTTCAGTCAAAATAGTAATCCATTTGGTGACAGTCAGAAGGTGGATATTTCTGAAGATGATCTACCATTTTAGAATAATGTAGAGGAGGAAAATGCATGGCACAACGTCGTGGAGGAAGACGTAGAAAAAAAGTTTGTCATTTCTGCGCTAATCATATCGATTATATTGATTACAAAGATACAGATCTTTTAAAAAGATTTATTTCAGAAAAAGGCAAAATTTTACCTCGTCGTGTAACAGGTACTTGCGCAAAGCATCAACGTACATTGACTAATGCAATTAAACGCGCACGGATCATGGCTTTATTACCATTTACCGTTCAAGAATAATATTTGACCACCCTTTGGGTGGTTTTTTTGTTTCACGTGAAACATTAAGTAATTAATTAGTAGATAGAACATTTCACTTAAATATGATAAAATAAGTGATATTAATACTACGAGGTGTACTGTGTTTAAAAAAATAAAACTAAAAGAATTTTTTGATTACTTCCATTCGCTTCAAATTTCTTGGCAGATTTATTCTATTTTATTAATTTATATAGTTTTAATTGGAGTAGCCTTTAAATTAGAGTGGCGTATAGGTGTATTATTACTAATTTTCCTTAGTATCATCATTCTATTTTTTACCTTTAATATTAAAGGTTTTATTAAGGATTTAACGAAGATGGCGAGTCATATGTCAGAAAATGCTTCTTTAGCGCAAGAATATGCCCTATATAATGCTCCAATAGGAGTAATACTCTATGATCAAGAAGAAAGAGTAACGTGGACTAACCCAGCTATTAAGAAGATTTTTGAACAGGATATTATTGGTGAAAAAATTGAAAAAGTGGATGGGAAATTGACACAAATTCTTGGACAAAGTAATATGAGTCAATGGCAAGAAGTGTCTTTAACTAATGGTTATTACCGAGCCTTACATCATCATGAATATAAAGCACTTTATCTTTATGACATTACACAAGATATCGAAATTCAAAAAGTAATCGGTGAATCCATTCTAGTAATGGGATCTTTATTATTAGATGATTTTGATGATCTCATTTATGCGATGGATGATGAAGCAAGTGCAAAATTTGAATCTGATTTAATCAGTCGTCTTAATCGCTGGGCAGATCATTATCAAATTTACTTAAAGCAAACTGATGAAGATCAGTTTCTACTTTTGTTGAATGAGAGTTCTTTAAATGAACTCGAAAAAGAAAAGTTTGAATCCATTGAAGCTATTAAAGAGTATTATACCAGTCGAAAAATTCCTATATCGCTTTCTCTCGCTTTTTCTTATAGTCGAAATACTCAACAAAATATAATTGAAGTTTCCAAGCAGGTTAAATCCAACCTAGACTTAGCACTAGGTCGTGGCGGAGACCAAGTTGTTATTCGTGAAATAGAAGGAAAAGCAAGGTTCTATGGCGCAAAGACTAGTTTTACAGAAAACCGTTCGGATATACGCAGTAAAATGTTTTTCCAGGCGCTTAAAAGTACGGTATTGACTTATGATCGAATTTTAATTAGTGGACATCAGTCACCAGACTTAGATTCAATTGGTTCAGCCTTAGCTGTCAGACAAATTGTAAAATCTTTTGATCGCCAAGCCAAAATTCTGATTGATAGAGATGAACTCAACCAAGATATAAAAGGGATTATTAATAATGAGTACTTCGAGAAGTCTGATGAAGAAGTTTTCATTGAAGAAGCAGATTTAGATAACTACTTAAATGAAAAAACTCTACTAATTTTGGTAGACCATCATCGAGCGATGATTTCACAAGCTGAGTCTATCTTTTTTGACTACGATATTGTTATTATTGATCACCATCGCCAGGCAGAAGAATTCCCCAAAAATTGTGTGCTAAGTTATTTAGAACCTTCGGCTTCATCAGCGGTCGAATTACTCACGGAATACTTTAGTGTGATGGATGAAAAGGAAAATGCAATTGATGAAATGCTTGCAACAGTTATGCTAGCTGGTATAATTATTGATACCAATCAATTTTCTTTAAGGACCGGGTCGAGAACTTTTGAAGCAGCGGCATATTTAAAGTCTATGGGTGCAGATAATATAAAAATTAAGCATCTGTTAAAAGAAAGTTTAGAAAGCATTAAAATTAAAAATCGCTTGATTGAGAATACTGAAATAATCGATAAGGTCTTTGCGGTAACAGTAACGGATGAAGATATAGTAGTGGACAATGTCTTAGCTTCTCAAACAGCTGATGATTTGTTAGGAATTGATCAAATTGAAGCTTCATTTGTTATTTATAAACGCCATGAGAACGAAATAGGTATTTCAGCTAGAAGCTTGGGTAAAATAAATGTCCAAGTTATTATGGAAAAGCTTGGAGGTGGAGGTCATTTATCTAACGCAGCAACACAGATAAAAGACCAAACAATCCAAGAAGTAGAAGAACAATTAATTAAGGTAATTAATGTTAAGGAGGACTAAAAATGAAAGTCATTTTGTTAGAAGATGTTCGTAAGCAAGGTAAAAAGGGTCAGATTATAAATGTTTCAGATGGTTATGCTAATAATTACTTAATTAAAAATGGTTTAGCAAAAGTAGCTGATGCTAAAGCAATGAGTGAATTCAAAGCACAAAAGAAAGCTCAAGCAAAGTTGGAAGCGGAAGCATTGCAAGAGGCAAAAGATTTAAAAGTACAAATTGAAAAAGAAGAAACCATCGTTATCATTTCAGCTAAATCAGGTGAAGATGGTCGTTTATTTGGAACCATCCCTTCTAAACAAATAGCACAAGAATTAAAGAAACAATACGACATAGAAGTAGATAAACGTAAAATTGAGTTAGAAAATAACCTTTCATCCTTAGGTTTCCACAATGTTCCGGTTAAATTGCACACCGAAGTAATAGCAACTATTCGTGTAAAAGTCGAAGCAGTTTAGATAAAATATAAAGAGGTGAGACGATGGATATTTCGCAAATGAATCAGATGCAAGCACCTCAAAATATTGAAGCAGAAAGATCTGTCTTAGGTGGTCTTTTATTAGATCCAAAGAAATTAGCAACTGTTCAAACACTTTTACAAGAGCAGGACTTTTATAAAGTAGCCCATCAGCAAATTTTTGCAGCTATGGAGAGAGTTTTTGATCGCGACAATACCTTAGACCATTTGATGTTAAAGAATCAATTAGATGCTTTGGATCAATTAGAAAATGTCGGAGGCTATGAATATATTGTTGAACTAACAGGTTTCACTCCGACCACTGCTAATATTGAAAATTATGCCAGAATTGTTAAAGAAAAATCTATATTGCGACAACTCATTCATGCATCATCGAAAATTTCTCAAGTTGCTTATGATGAAGAACATGCAATAGAAGAGATCATCGATCAAAGTGAAAAGTTAATTTTATCAATAGGAGAAGGCTCTCAGAGTAATAGACCTCAAATGATGAGGCAATTGATAGCCGAGGCTTTTGATAATATCGTAAAATTAGCAGAGGAAAAACGCGATGTTGTTGGTCTTCCTACTGGTTATCATGAGCTGGACAAATTAACTAGTGGTTTTCAACCCGATCAGTTAGTTATTATTGCCGCTAGACCTTCTGTTGGTAAAACAGCATTTGCCTTAAATATAGCACAGAATGTCGCAACTAAATCTAAGGTTCCAGTTGTAATTTTCTCCTTAGAGATGGGTGCATTAGACATGGTATATCGGATGATTTGTGCAGAAGGAAGTATACATGCATCGAATCTACGAACAGGGCAATTGACGGATGATGAATGGAAAAGTTTCACGGTAGCAACTGATATATTAAGAGAAGCTCCTATTTATATTGATGACTCAGCTGGTATACGTGTTTCAGAAATTAGGGCTAAGTGTCGTCGTCTAAAACAAGAAAATCCTGATTTAGGTTTAATCGTCATTGACTATTTACAACTTATTGATGGAAATGGAAGAGAAAACCGCCAACAAGAAGTCTCAGAAATTTCGCGTCAGTTAAAGAAACTTTCTAAGGAATTATCGGTTCCAGTAATTGCCTTATCACAACTTTCTCGTGGTCTGGAACAAAGGCAAAATAAGCGACCTATTTTAAGTGATATTCGCGAGTCGGGTTCAATTGAACAAGATGCAGATATTGTCGCTTTTCTTTACCGTGAGGATTATCACCAGCAAAATGGTGATGCAGACGAAGGACACAAGGACGATTTACCAGATAATACGGTAGAAGTAATTATTGCTAAAAATAGAGCAGGTGCAAGAGATACTGTCAAACTACTTTTTAAAAAAGAGTATAATAAATTTTCAAGTTTATCCTATCAAAAAGAACCTTTTACTGTATAATATAGTAAAAGGTTCTTTTGTTATTTGACAAAGAGTAGTGATTTGAAAGATAGAATACGAGGAGATAATATGGAAGAATATTTAACAGCCCAGGAATTTGCTGATGAATTAGAAGTTACTCGACAATTGATCTATTATCATGCAAAAAAGATTCCTAATGAGGAGAAAGTGTATAATGAAGAAAACAGATTGGTTTTTACAAAAGAACAGCAAAAGCTATTAAAATCTTTTATGACAGATACATTTGACACTCAAATAGAAGAAACAGTCAAAGCCAAAGCCGAAAATAAAAATGAAGTGACAAAAGAAAAAAGTCAGAATTATGAAGAAAGTATAAAAAATAAACCAGGTGAGGAAAATACTGAATCTCTAGATCATTTGACAGAACTCAAGCGTGATTTTTCTTATGATCCTGAACTGGCGAAGCAAATCTCAATTGTCCTTGAAAATGAACGTGACTCAAAAAACGAAAAGTCAAGTGAAAACGAAGAAGTAAAAGAAAAAGGCTCTTCAAATACTATAAAAAAAAATCTGATGTCAGATGATACGGATCTAAAAAAACAGCAACAAGCCATTAGAACTTATATTGAAAAGACTGTCAAAGAACAACTGAAAGAAAAATGGTTGAAGGATGAAAAAGAAAGAAATGTTCTTATTAATGAACTAAAAGAAAAAAATAAACAAATTAATGATTTACTGCAATTAGTCGACCAGCAACAGCAGCTAATGCTCTTGACAGAAAAGAAGAATAATCATTTAATAGAGACTATTGAACATCTGGGAATAGAAGATAAAGTAGCTCAATCCTCTTCGGATGAAGATGATGAACAAAACGAATCAATTAAGTCAAAGTCATGGTTGCAAAGGTTATTTAGCTAATTTTATTCGCAGTAAGAAATTTAGGAGGATTTTATGAATTTAGAGGAAGTAGTGATTGTTTCAGCAAATCGAACAGCTATAGGAAGATTTGGCGGCAGTTTGAAAGATGTTTCGGCAGTGGAAATGACTAGTCAGTTACTCAAAAGGATGCTTGATAATATCACTCTCGATCCTTCTTTAGTTGATGAAGTTTTCATGGGAAATGTCTTGTCCGCAGGTTTAGGTCAAAACGTTGCTCGTCAAATAGCTATTCAATCTGGTATTAGTTTCAAAACACCTGCTACAACTATCAATCAAGTTTGCGGATCCGGAATGAAAGCTGTTATGTTAGCTAGCCAGTCTATTATGACAGGTGAAAATGAAATTGTGGTGGCGGGGGGTTGTGAAAATATGAGTCAAGCCCCTCATATTCTTTCCAATCATCGCTGGGGCTCCAAGCTAGGCAATGATAGGGTAGTGGATACTTTAGTTTTTGATGGTTTGACTGATGCTTTTGAAGGTTATCACATGGGAGTAACCGCTGAAAACTTGGCTGAAAAATATCAAATCAGTCGCGAAGAACAAGATGAATTTGCGTTAAGCAGTCAAAAGAAAGCTGAAAAAGCTTATTCTTCTGGTCGGTTTAAGCAAGAAATTATTCCTATTGTCCAAATGAAGCGTGGTCAAGAAGTTGTTTTTGAAGAGGATGAAAATATTCGCATGGGACAAACTCTTGCCGACTTAGAAAAATTGAAGCCAGTTTTTAAAGAGAATGGGACTGTGACTGCAGGCAATTCCTCAACTATTAATGATGGTGCTGCTGTCTTACTCCTAATGTCTAAGCGTAAAGCGAAAGAGTTAGGACTAGAAATAATGGCTAGTATTCGTTCAATAGGTAAAGCAGGCGTTGAACCCTCTTTAATGGGAACAGGACCTATTCCAGCTACTCAAAATGCTTTAAATAATGTCGGTTTAACCATTGAAGATATGGATTTAATCGAAGGAAATGAAGCATTCGCAGTCCAATCTTTAGTAGTCAATCGAGAATTAGGAATTAAGGACGAAATCATTAATGTTAATGGAGGAGCTATTGCTTTAGGGCATCCAATTGGCTGTAGTGGAGCGAGAATTCTTGTCACCCTGATTCACGAAATGAAGATACGTAATGTGGAAAGAGGATTAGCGACCTTATGTATAGGTGGCGGACAAGGAAATGCTGTCATAATAGAAAGAACGCGAGCATAATTTTACAAAAAATAAAGGGGCTGGGACAAAAGCCTTGAATAATTAAAGAAAGTCCGGTCAACGAGACAATCGTTAATCGGACTTTTTCTTTAAAAATATAAACCATGTCTTTCGATCAAGCCGACACCTTCCTGGAAGCCCTCGTTACGATTGAGAAGCGTTTGTAAACGTAAAAGAAAAAGCGAAGTTAGATTTTACTCGCCACTCCCTTTGCGATAAAGATAAGGTGAAGATCGAAGTCAAGCTGATATTTGTGGTCAATAATCTACGTAAATACGCAAAGTAGCGAGCCTAGATTGGAAAGTCACTTTCCAATCTAGGCTCGCTGAAAATTTTGAGGCGGCTGAGAAGCCCTTTTGTTCCAGCCGCTTTAATTTATTCATAGGGTTCAACATGAATGTCAATATCTTTAATTTGAAATTGATCTTGTAAGATAGCTTCGATTTCTTCTGTAATACAATGTGATTGATAGACGGACATACTCGGATCTAAAGCAATGGTAACATCTAAATAGATCAGTTGTGTAGCCATTCTTGCGCGAATGGAATTAATAGCAATCACATCAGGGTGGGAGAGAATACATTTTTCATAAATTAATAATGTTTCAGGGTCAAATCCATCTGATAAAGTAAAAGTCGATTCTTTAAAGACTTCAAAGGCAGACAGTATAATAATAATGCCCACTGTAATTGAAAGAAACGTATCGATAATAGGAAAGCCCCAGCTGACACATAAACTTCCGATAAGAGTTGCTATTGAAATAAGTAAGTCACCTTGCATATCCTTAGCAGTAGCTTTTAAACCGACAGAATTTGATTGGGTGGCTAATTTTTTTAAATAGGACTTCGTTAAAGTCAGAATTACGATTGAAAGAAGTGTAGTAAGAAGAACTTGTTGGCTTGTTTGTGAATAGTCTTTGGAAAAAAGTTGACTCATTCCTGAAAGAATTACTTGAAAGCCAATTGTGAACATTAGCAAAGAGACAATGAAACTGGATATAATTTCGTATTTTTCATGTCCAAATTTATGGTTATGATCAGCAGGCTTCTTTGCTAAATATAATCCAATCCACACAGCAGAAGAGGCAATAATGTCTGATAAGTTATTCAGACCATCAGCTTGTAAAGAATTTGCTTTAAAGATTGAAGCGGTAGTTAACTTGATTGTTGTCAGTAATAAATAAACTGTAATTCCAATCACTGCACCTTTGGAAGCAAGTTTGTAATTATTCATAAAGATTGAAAACTCCTAACGGTTTATTTCTATGAAATTAAATTTAATCATTATAAAAAGACCAGTAGTTTAATCCTTCATCTAGCAAAATTTGCTCATTAATGGGCTGGAAACTATACATTTTTTCAGGATTATCATTGGGATCATTGACATAGACATAGCCAGGTTCATAGCCACGAATTACGATAATGTGACCTACATCGGTAAAGAAACCAGGTTTGACAGATGCAATCACCACTTGGCCTTTTTGAACAGCTTCCATAGCAGAGTAAAAATTATTACCATGATTATAAAAATTAAATCCATGATCGGTTGCATAATCTGAAAATATAGTCCAGGAGGTACCCTCATTTTCGAAAAAATAATCGTGACCGGACCATTCAAGCACTTCTTCTGGCTCAACCAATCGGTTGGATAGATAAGAATATACCATGGCTAAAGATACGATTGCACAACCATTGTCACCTAAAGTATCTTGTTGACTAGCGCCATAATCGATGTCTGAATAAAGGGGTGACTTTTGTAAAATTAATGGAACATCCATTTGTAAATAAGAGTTTTTACTAGCGAAGGAAGGCTGATCAGGGAGAAAGAGGGTTCCTTCTCTTTCAATACTCATCTGGTTCTCATTGATGGCTTGTACAATATCTTGTTGAGCACTCATAATATTTCCTTGATAATCTGTTCTTATAATATCAGCAATCGATTCTTGAACATCTTGAATGGAAGCTGTTTTGGAACCATATTTATTTAATTCAAGGGCCAGCATTTTTTCTTCTTCTGTAGCTGTTTCTTCATTAATGGTTTCATTTTTTACACTCGGTAATTTTTTTTTAATTAGTGCTTGATTGGATGTTGTAACTTTCTCTGGACTGGTATTTTCTTTTGTAGAAAGATGGTTTAAGTAGAAAGTTAAGCTTAGACTTAATAGGATGGTTATAAGGGATAAGAAGGCTGCAAGACGATTTATTTTGTCTTGAAATGAATGCATGGTTTTCCTCCTCAATGGAGCATTACTCCGTAAATTCTTGTTTATGATAGCATAAATTATAAGGGAAACCTATCGAAAAACAAAACTAAAAAATTTGTAATCATATCGCAATTAGGTAAATTTAAATTTTAAATGAGAATCTCTAAGAGCTTATTTGTGACTATTTTTAAGTCCTGTGTTTTAATGGAAGAGTATATAAAGGAGAGAGTACAGTGGAAAAAAATAACTTATTGATGCAGTATTTTGAATGGTATCTGCCTAATGAAGGAAAACATTGGATAAACTTACAAAATGATGTAGATCACTTGTATGAAATAGGTGTGGATCATATCTGGCTTCCTCCTTTTTGTAAAGCCACTTCTATTAATGATGTGGGATATGGAGTCTATGATCTTTGGGATTTGGGCGAGTTTGATCAAGCAGGAAATGTGCGCACTAAGTATGGTAAAAAGGAAGACTTATTGAAGGCTATTCAATTACTCAAACAAAAAGATATTCTACCAATTGCTGATCTTGTGATTAATCATAAGGCTTATGCAGATGGTAAAGAAAAATTTCATGTGATGAAAGTGAATCCTGAAAACCGTCAAGAAATGATTTCTGATCCTTATGAAATTGAAGGTTGGACCCATTTCTATTTTCCAGGTAGAGCGAATAAATACTCAGATTTTGAATGGCACTGGTACCATTTTAGTGGCATTGATTATGATGCGACTAATAATGAAGAGGGTGTTTATTTAATTTTAGGCGACGAAAAAGGTTGGGCTGATGATCAATCGGTAGATAGTACCTATGGTAATTATGATTATCTGATGTTTGCTGATATTGATTTTTCTCATCCTGAAGTAAACGAACATATCAAACAGTGGTTAAAATGGATGGTGAATGAAACGGGAGTTAAAGGTTTACGCTTCGATGCATTAAAACATATTGATTCTCACTATATAAAAGAACTCTGTGAAGAAATTAATTTTACACAAGGTGATGATTTTTATTTAATTGGTGAATATTGGAATCCTGATCTTGAAAAAAAATTAGATTATTTAGAATCGATTAATTATCAGTTAGATCTCTTTGATGTAGGCTTACATATGAATTTATACCAAGCCAGTCAAGCGGGTAATCAGTATGATTTAAGTAAAATTTTTGCAGGAAGCTTAGTTAAGGACAATCCATTAGTCAGTGTAACATTTGTTAATAATCACGACACACAACTAGGACAATCTCTTGAGTCTCAAGTCGAAGAATGGTTTATACAACATGCCTATGCTTTAATTCTTTTGCGTCAGCAAGGACTTCCTACTCTCTTTTATGGCGATTATTATGGAGTACAAAATGGAGAGAAGTCCCCATCCTATCAAGAGCAAATCGATCCTTTACTACACTTGCGAAAATATCATACTTACGGAGAGCAAGTGGATTACTTTGACCATCGAAATACCGTAGGCTGGACTTGTCTAGGAACACAAGAACATCCCTACGGGATAGCAGTAGTGATGACAAATAGTGAGGCAGGTTTTAAAGAGATGAGTATGGGTGAATTGAATGCAGGAGCTATTTATGTTGATTATCTAAATAATCACTCAGGCAAAGTAGAATTAGATGAGCAAGGAAAAGGATTTTTCCCAGTTAATCAAGCTTCAGTATCTGTTTGGATTGATGAAAAAGCTATATGGGACTAGTGAAATAAGATAAATTTAAAACTATTAAAGATAGATATATCTAAAAGAATCACGTATAATATTATTAAGCGTTTTCATATAAACGGCTTATTTAGCATGGGAATGAAAGGATGTGAATAAAATGGAAAAGAAAAATCGGGGCTTTGAAGTTATCCGTTCGTATAAGGATAAAGCGATTCGAATTCCTCAACGGCAAACCAAGTACTCAGCTGGCTATGACATTGAAGCTGCCGAAACGGTTGTACTTCCTTCCTTTTGGAAACAGTCTGTTTATTATTTAATACATAATACCTTTTTAATGATTAAGGGTCAGGAAACCATGAAGGAAGATGACTTATGGCAGGCTACTTTAGTTCCAACGGGTTTAAAGGCCTACATGATGGAAAACGAATATTTGAAGATTGTTAATCGCTCGTCGGGAAGTTATAAGCACCAAACAACCCTACCTAATGGTATTGGTATTATTGATCAAGATTATTATAATAATGAAAAAAATGAAGGACATATATATATTCAACTTATTAATTATGGCTTGAAGGATCGAACCATTCATAAGGGTGAAAGGATTGCTCAAGGAATTTTTTCTAAATTTCTACAAGTAGATGACGATCAAGTAGTTAATAGTGATCGACAGGGTGGTTTTGGGTCATCTGGTTAAGGGAGTGATTGAATGGCAAAAAATAAGGTAATGTATGAGTGTTTAGCTTGTGGCTATGAGTCACCTAAGTGGTTAGGAAAATGTCCAAATTGTGGCAGTTGGAATCAAATGGAAGAACAATTGGTCCCTACAACCACTACTTCAACTACTTTGACTCATACATCACAATCAATGGTCGGCAAAGCCACTCAATTGGATCAAATTCCAAGTCAAGTTGAAGAAAGAATTAATACAAAAATGGGAGAGTTTGATCGAGTATTAGGCGGGGGAATTGTTCCAGGTGGTTTAGTTTTAATTGGAGGCGATCCTGGAATTGGGAAATCGACTTTATTACTTCAGGTATCCATTCGCTTGGCTAATTTGAAACAGCGGGTCCTTTATGTTTCTGGTGAAGAAAGTTTAACCCAAATTAAACTCAGAGCTGAAAGACTGGCATTAAGTGGTAAAGATTTTTATTTATTATCTGATACGGACTTGGGTAATATTGTGACTCAAATTCAAGAAGTGAATCCTGAAATCGTAGTCATCGATTCTATTCAAACGATGGTATCACCAGACAATCAAGGCTTAGTGGGATCTGTTTCTCAGTTACGGGCAGCGACTAATATTTTGATGCGAATAGCCAAAGACCATAAAATTGCTATTTTTATAGTTGGCCATGTAACTAAAGAAGGCAATATAGCGGGACCTAGAATGTTGGAACATATGGTAGATGCGGTTTTATACTTTGAAGGTGAAAAACATAATCGCTTCAGAATCTTAAGGGCTGTAAAAAACCGATACGGATCTACCAATGAGATTGGCGTCTTTGAAATGATTGATACAGGTTTAGTAGAAGTAACCAACCCCTCAGAGTTATTCTTAGAGGAGAGGATAGAAGGTGCTACCGGATCCACAGTTGTTGCTGCCATGGAAGGGACGCGAACGGTATTAGCTGAAATCCAATCATTAATGACTCTGACGGTGTTTGGTAACGCTAAACGCACCGCATCAGGAATAGAGTACCAACGTATATCGCTCTTATTAGCAGTCATGGAGAAACATTGTGGTCTTTTAGTTCAAAACCAAGATGCTTTTTTTAAAACGACTGGAGGGGTTCGCTTAGATGAACCCGCCATTGATTTAGCCATAGCTGTAAGTATTGCTTCTAGCTATTGGAATCGAGAAGTGAGAGTAGATGATGTCTTTATTGGTGAGATTGGTCTAACTGGAGAAATTAGAAGAGTCAATCAGATTGAAGAACGAATTAAGGAAGCAAGTAAATTAGGCTTTAAGCGTGTTTTTATCCCTTATAATAATCAATCGCATCTAAAACAACTGGACCTATCGATTGAAGTCATCCCAGTTAAAACGATCAAACAAGCTATTTTAATCGTTTTTCCTAAATAATTGAAAATTCTTACAAAGGAGGTGAAAAAATGATAAAAAAAATGACGATTAGTGTATCAATGATTGTTGGCTTAAGTTTTGGCTATACTTTAGGAGCAGAAATTTGGCGTAGTCTTCGCTTATACCATCAATTATTAATCAATCCTTTTGTGAATAGTATGATTTTCGGACTTATTTTTATGTTATTAGGTATTTTACTTGCGCCGCTTTTTGAACAATTAATTCATAAATTACTATCTATTTTGGAAAAGCAGTCAACGCCAAATCTGTTATTCGGTGCTTTAGGCATTTTATTAGGATTATTAATCGGTTATTTACTTTCGTTGCCGATTGGGTCTTTAGATATCCCTTTCTTATCGAGTACAATGCCGCTTGTTCTGACTGTTTTAGGGGGAATGATTGGTTATCAAATGATGATCAATCGCCGAGATGAAGTCTTACATCTCTTTACAAAATCTGGCCAAAAACTACAATCTGCTTCTTTTGAATTGAATAAAAAACCTAAACAAAGCGAAGTCAAAGCAGGTCAAAGATTGAAGATATTAGACACTAGTGTAATTATTGATGGAAGAATAGCAGAAGTGGTTCAAACAGGCTTTATAGAAGGAAGTTTATTAGTTCCAAAATTTGTCTTATCTGAATTGCAACATATTGCAGATGCTTCTGATTCTTTAAAAAGGGCAAAAGGTAGACGTGGGTTAGATATTCTAAACCTTTTACAAAAGTCTTCCAAAATAAATATTGATTTTTTTGAAGGAGACTATGCGGATATCGAAGAAGTTGATGCGAAATTAGTAAGGCTAGCTAAAGATTTAAATGCGATCTTGGTAACCAATGATTACAATTTAAATAAAGTTTCAGAATTTCAAAATGTTCCTGTCTTGAACATTAATGAGTTAGCCAATGCGGTAAAACCAGAAGTGTTACCTGGTGAGGAAATGCAAGTTCAAATTATAAAAGCAGGAACCGAACGCCGCCAAGGGGTGGCCTATCTTGATGATGGCACCATGGTAGTGGTTGAGGATGGCCAAAATTATATTAATAAGCATTTAAATGTAGTAGTTACTTCATCTTTGCAAACAGCTGCTGGTAGAATGATTTTTGCTAAAATTTTTGAAAATTAAGAGCATTTGAATCTCATTAGATGAAGGAGTACAATAGCTTTTGTAGACTAGATGGAATTAAAGGAGAAATACAATGAGCGATAAAATTCGTGTGCGTTATGCACCAAGCCCTACGGGCGATTTACACATTGGGAATGCGAGAACAGCTTTGTTTAATTATCTATATGCACGTTCACAAGATGGAACGTTTATCATTCGGACAGAAGATACAGATACAAAACGTAATCTAGAACATGGTGAACAAAGCCAATTAGACAATCTAACTTGGCTAGGTATTGATTGGGACGAATCCCCGGTTAATCCTGGTGAATATGGTCCTTACAGACAATCAGAGCGTTTGCATATCTATCAACCCTTGATTGATGACTTATTAGCTCGTGACTTGGCTTATAAATGCTATATGACTGAAGAAGAGTTAGAAGCAGAAAGAGAAGAACAAAAGGCTCGTGGAGAAATGCCTCATTATGGGGGAAAACATGCCCACTTAACCAAGGAAGAACAAGAAACTTTTGAAGCTGAGGGCCGTCAGCCTGTTGTTCGTTTTAGAGTACCAGCAAATGTTACTTATCAATTTGATGATATTGTAAAAGGGCCTGTAAGCTTTGAATCGAAAAATATTTCAGGCGATTGGGTAATTCAAAAGAGAGACGGTATGCCTACTTATAACTTTGCTGTAACTGTGGATGATCATATGATGAAGATCACTCATGTTTTACGTGGAGATGACCATATTGCGAACACCCCTAAACAAATGATGATTTATGATGCTTTTGATTGGGAATATCCAGAATTTGGTCATATGACATTAATTATTAATGCCGAAACTAATAAAAAGTTATCTAAACGTGATGGTGGAATCCTACAATTTATTGAGCAATACCGTAACTTAGGTTATTTACCAGAGGCTTTGTTTAACTTTATTGCCTTATTAGGTTGGTCACCAAAAGGTGAAGAAGAAATCTTCTCGCCACAAGAGTTAGTGGAACAATTTGACCCAGAACGTCTATCAACTTCTCCTGCTTCATTTGATAAGAAGAAATTAGAAT
Source organism: Facklamia sp. P12932 (assembly GCF_050409545.1). Taxonomy (NCBI): domain Bacteria; kingdom Bacillati; phylum Bacillota; class Bacilli; order Lactobacillales; family Aerococcaceae; genus Facklamia; species Facklamia sp. P12932. The sequence goes on from NZ_JBNUPG010000010.1 coordinate 43,921, forward strand.
GGATTAACAACACTTACATGAAAGCAGCAGATCTTGAGACAGTGGTAGACTATGCATTACCTCATTTACAAAAAGCAGGAAAAGTAAGTGCTGATCCTAATGCAGAAGAATTAGCCTGGGTTAAAAAGCTAGTTAGCTTATACCATGAGCAAATTTCTTATGGTGCTGAGATTGTTGAAGCATCTAGCTTATTCTTCAATGATAAGTTAGAGCTGAGTGAGGAAGCAAAAGAAATTATGCAAGCTGAGAGTGCTTCAACAGTCGTTCAAGCTATGCAAAGCAAATTACAGGCTTTGTCAGATGAAGATTTTGTAGCTAGCAATATCAAACCATTGACTAAGGAAATTCAAAAGGAAACTGGTATTAAAGGGAAAACCCTCTTTATGCCAATCCGAATTGCGGTTTCTGGTCAAATGCATGGTCCAGAATTGCCGGATATGATTGAAGTACTAGGCAAGAAAAAAGCCTTAGACCATATTCAGCAAGTTTTATCGCTTTAGTGAATACAAAGTGGAAACCGATGGTTTCCACTTTTGTTTGAGAGCTTTTTCTTGAGCTTTAAATAATGGAATGTCATAATAAATATGCACAAATTTGAAGGAGGCTACTTATGTATTTCGTAGATAATGAAAATAACTATGATGCGAGTGTCAATATTGCTTTGGAAACTTATTTAGTAGAGAATCGCTTAGTTGATGAGCCAATTTTACTTTTCTACATTAATGAACCTTCGATTATTATTGGCCGTAATCAAAACACTTTTGAAGAAATTAATCAAGCTTATGTTGATGAACATAATATTCGAGTAGTTCGCCGTATGTCAGGTGGGGGAGCCGTTTACCATGATTTAGGAAACTTCTCATTCTGCTTTATCAAAGATGATGATGGAACATTTAGAGATTTTAAAGCATTTACTCAACCCGTCATTGATGCTTTACATAAGATGGGAGCCACTTCAGCTGAATTGTTAGGCCGAAATGATTTACTAGTAGATGGCAAGAAGTTCTCTGGTAATGCAATGTATGCTAAACGTGGGCGTATGACAGCTCATGGAACGATTTTATTCGATTCTGATTTAGACGAAGTCAATAATGCATTAAAACCAAACAAAGCAAAGTTTGAATCTAAAGGTGTCAAGTCAGTACGCTCACGGGTGACAAACTTAAAGCCTTATGTGGATGATAAGTATAAAGAGTTAACTACTGAGCAATTCAGAGACCTTGTCTTATTAGAAATCTTTAATGTTGAAAAACGCGAAGATGTTAAAGAATATCATTTGACAAAAGAAGACTGGGAAAAGGTTTATCAAATTCGTGAAGAGCGTTTTGGTAATTGGGATTGGAACTACGGTCACTCACCAAAATTTGATATTCAAGCCTCTCACAAATTCCCTTTCGGTTTTGTAGATATGCGCTTCAACATTAAAGATGCCATGATTACCGATACCAAAATTTATGGTGATTTCTTTGGACTTGGTGAAATTGAAGATGTAGAAAATGCTATAACTGGCGTTAAATTTGAACGTCAAAGTATTTTAAAGGCCCTAGAAAATATGGATCTTAAAAAATATTTAGGAAATGTTGAAGCAGAAGAGCTTGTTGAAATGATTTTCTCATAAAAGTGCAATAAATTATTGGCCGGGAATATTTCCGGCTTTTTTAATTCTTTATGGACTCATTAAATGCCAATATATTTATTCGAAAGTAAGTGCTAGTAATGATATAATAAGCCTCAAGTTTAATGATAGAAAGAGGGTTCATAAGATGGCTATTCAATTATTTAATACCTTAACACGTCAAAAGGAAAACTTTATTCCCCTAGAAGAAGGAAAAGTGAGCTTTTATCTTTGTGGGCCAACAGTATATAACTATATTCATATTGGTAATGCACGTTCTGCTGTTGCTTTTGATACTATTCGTCGTTATTTAGAGTATCGCGGTTATGAAGTGAATTTTGTCAGTAACTTTACTGATGTGGATGATAAAATTATTAAGGCAGCTGAAAAGGAAGGATTAACAGCCAAAGAGCTTTCTGATAAGTATATTGCTGCCTATAAAGAAGATATGCGTGCGATTAATGTTAAGCCCGCCAGCAATAACCCGCGTGTTATGGAAAATATCCCAGAAATCATTGATTTTATTAAAGTTTTAATCGATAAGGGCTATGCTTATGAAAGCCAAGGAGACGTCTATTATCGGACAGCTAAATTTGAGAAGTATGGCCAATTATCGGACCAGTCTATCAGCGATTTGCGTGATGGCGCTAGTCAACGAATTACTGATGAAGAGAGTGAAAAAAAGGAAAATGCGATTGATTTTGCTTTATGGAAGGCAGCTGGAAAAAGTGCGGTTTCTTGGGAATCGCCATGGAGTAAAGGTAGACCCGGATGGCATATTGAGTGCTCGGTAATGGCTACGAAATACTTGGGTGAAACGATTGATATTCATGGGGGTGGTCAAGACTTACAGTTTCCTCATCATGAAAATGAAATCGCTCAGTCCGAAGCCCATTCTGATTATTCTCATCCATTTGCTAAATATTGGTTACATAATGGGTTTGTAACTATGGGATCCAATGGAGAGAAAATGTCGAAATCATTAGGTAATTTTGTGCTTCTAAGGGATATTATTAAAGAATACGATCCAATGGTTATACGCTATCTTTTAGCTAGTGTGCAATACCGTCGTCCTATCCGTTATGATGCTAATGCCATCGCTACTGCAAGTCGTGAAGTTGAACGTTTGAAAGAACTGATGGATCGCTTAGCCTATCGAATGGATCATTTAGGAAGTGGACAAGCTAGTCTTGATAGAGAACAGGAAGTAAGAGAAGCAATCAAAGAAGGCGTGGATGCTTTTAATCAAGCGATGGAAGATGACTTCAATACGGCTAATGCTTTATCAGCTATTTTTGAAATGAGTAAGCAAATTCATCGCTATCTTGATCAAGAAGCTGTGGCGCTTCAATTGTTAAAAGAAATCAATCAATTGATGTATCAACTTTTAGGGATCTTCGGTTTGGAATTAAATTCGACAGAAGTCCTTGATAGCGAAATTGAAAATTTAATTGAGGAAAGAAATCAAGCGCGTAAAGAGAAAAACTTTCAAAGAGCGGATGAAATTCGTGATTGGTTGAAAGAGCAAAATATTTTATTAGATGATACTCCGCAAGGAACAAGGTGGAAAAGAGGATAAAAGTGACAAATGAAAATACACCAGATAAGTATTCTTTGCTAAATGGCGCAGCCTTAGCCTATGTAGGAGATGCTGTTTTTGAAGTAGAGATACGCAAGCATGTGATTGAATTAGGAAAAACGCATCCCAATAAATTGCACAAAGCCGCCATCAAATATGTTTCGGCTAAGGGGCAAGCGAAAGTGATGCATCATTGGATTCAGCAAGACGATTTCTTAACAGCTGAAGAAATTCAAATCTATAAACGTGGGCGCAATCATAAGGCCAATACAAAAGCTAAAAATGCTTCGATCGGTGATTACCGTCAAGCTAGCGGATTTGAGGCATTATTGGGTTGGCTTAAATTAAGTGGACAAGAAGAGCGTTGCTATCATTTAATTCAACTAGCGATTCAATATATTAATGAAGAAGGAGCCTAATAATGAGAAAGAAAAATCATACAGCGGATTTTCATAAGAAAAAACGCTCCAATATAAATTCTTTCAAAGAGCCTTTGGTAGACTCAAAAGCTTTTGAAAATAGTGAATCGATCTACGGTAAACATGCTGTTCAAGCTTATTTAGAAACAAAAAAGCAAGTTAATAAATTATTTATTCAAATAGGGATTGCAGGAGAAGTAATATCTAGTATAATAAAAATGGCTAAAATTAAAGGAATTGTATTCCAGGAAGTGCCAAAGTCGAAGCTAGATGAAATGGTTGATGGTGAAAATCATCAAGGTGTTGTTCTAACTATTCCTCCTTTTGATTACGCTGAACTAGAAGATGCTCTTCAGTTAGCAGCTTCAAGAGGAGAGGATCCTTTTATTCTTATTTTAGATGGGATTGTCGATCCACATAACTTGGGCTCTATTCTAAGAACGGCAGACGCTACAGGCGTTCATGGGGTGATAATCCCTAAAAGACGTTCAGTTGGATTAACCAATGTAGTTGCAAAAATATCTACTGGAGCCATTGAACATGTTCCAGTGATCCGAGTAGCTAACATTAAACAGGTTATGGATCAGTTAAAAGAAAAGGGAATATGGATCTTTGCGACGGATATGGCTGGAGAAGATATGCGTCAGTGGGATTCACATGGACCAATTGCATTAGTAATTGGTAATGAAGGTCAAGGGGTTTCTGAACTTGTAAAAAAATCAGCAGATGGAATCGTTACTATTCCGATGGTTGGGCATGTGCAAAGTCTGAATGCATCTGTTGCAAGTGCAGTCTTGATGTATGAAGTAGCACGCCACCGTATTGGAAAGTAGGGATTATCATGCGATATAAACGTCAGGAAATTTTATTTGTTGACGGTTATAACATGATTGGTGCATGGCCAGAACTTACCCAACTTAAAAAAATGGACCAGTTAAATCAAGCGCGCGATCAATTATTATTTGAGCTTTCAGAATATCGAAAATACCGAGACCTCAAAATTATCGTTGTCTTTGATGCACAATTTGTTCCCGGAATAACACAAATTTATGAACACTATCAAGTCGAAGTTGTTTTTACACAAGAAGGGGAAACAGCTGATTCCTATATTGAAAGAGAAGTAGCTCATTGGATTTCTCCTCTTAATCGTGTGGTAGTTGCGACAAGCGATATGGCAGAGCAATGGCTAATTTTTCAAAAAGGTGCCATGCGAATGTCTGCTAATGAGCTTTATATGCAGTTACAATTTAATAAAAGACAAGTTCGACAAACAGTTGAAGACCACTATTCACAGTTAATCAGGCGGCGGAGCCCTTGGAAGCTTGACCAATTGAAGCTATTAGATGATCTAAGATTTCGCTTAGATGATGACAAGAATGAATAATGGAGAGATGAAATGAACGAGTTTGACCATTTGACCAATGAAATGTTGATTATGCGCTTGAAAGAAAATATCGCTGATGAGTTTTCATTTATGTTACTAGTTGAACGTTTTATTCCCCTCTTAAAAAAATTTGCTTATCAAATGCCAGTGGATGGCTATGAACCAGAAGACATTATTCAAGAAGGAGTTATCCTGATGTATCGGGTAATTCAACATTATGATCCTGCTTATGGTGGTTATTTTGCCCCTTATTTTCAAAGATCATTGTATAATTACCTGATTAATTTACTCCGTCGCAATTCCAAAGAAGCTCAGACCATTCGCTTTGGAATGGACGCTGAACGCGATCAGCTTGAAATTGGTGATAGTATTAGTCATAAGAGCTTAAGCTATGACTATCAATTAGCAACTACTCCCGAATTACAAGTTATTGTCAATGAAGAAAAAGAACGTTATCTTGCTAAGCTAAGTCTTTTTGAAAGACAGATTATCTTCTGTTATAGTGATTTATCAATGAAACCAAGAGAAATTGCTGAGTATTTAGGCATTGATAAAAATCGAGTCAAAAATGCTTTGAGACGAGCAAAAGATAAGTTAAGAGATATTATCGCTGAATAGAAACTACTAATAATTTATCCAAGAATTAGTCGAAAATAGACCGATTCTTGGCTTTTTTATTAGGAATCTGAGTCTTTACTTGTGCAATCTACTTATGATATACTACGGTCTGTTCTTTATGAACACTATGATTCTTCGGTGGATCAAGCCACCCTCAGTCCTTTGGTCATAGTAATTACTAGAGCCTGCTCTATAAAGGAGACTAATATGAAAAAAAAATATACTACTAATGATTTAACGCGAATAGCATTAGTTGCTGCTTGTTACATTGTGTTGACTTTGATAATTTCCCCTCTTTCCTTTGGATTGGGAATTCGTATCAGTGAGGGATTGAATTTTTTAGCCCTTTATAATAAACGTTATATTTTAGGAGTTACTTTAGGCGTTTTTATTGTCAATTATTTTTCTTACGGTATTTGGGATATGATCATTGGCTCGCTCACTAGCTTTATTTTTTTACATTTAGCTTGCTCTATCATTGAAAAACTATTTCCTTTAATTGATAGTAAGAAAGATGAAATTAATAAGTCGCTGTTTTTCAAATATTTAATTATTGGCCTATCCATGACTATATCGATGGTTAATATTGCCTTGTTAGTTGTTTTTTTAGGAGCTCCTTGGGAAACTTTTATAACCCGACTTGTAAGTATGATGGTTAGTGAAGGCTTATCTCTATTGGCTGGAGGAATAATTATCTATTTTATCAGTGAGCGAATCGATTTAAGACGTTAAGTGATAGATTATTAGAAGCAATCATCAATTTATATTTCAAAAACGGTCAAGAAATATTAGCTTTTTTAAAATGAAAATTGAAAAGAATTAATTTACAAGCAAACATTTGAATGCTAAAATAATGGCAGTTAAATAATCGTAAAGTAAAGGGGAGCCTTGAAGCTGAGAGTGGACTTGTTCCAGACCCTTGAACCTGATCACGGTCAAACGTGCGTAGGAATTACTTTGAAATAGGGACTTTATGCCTTTTCTCTTTACTTTGCAAAAATGTAAGGAGTTTTTTTATGGGAAAGAATAAAAATGTTTTACTTCTAGTAGAAGCAGCTATTTTTGCTGCTATCGCAGTGGTCCTGTCTTTATTACCGACAAATTTCGGTGCTTCATTAACGATTTCTTTAGGCATGGTACCATTGACAATTTTATCCTTAAAACGAGGATTTAAATGGGGGCTGTTTTGCGGCTTTCTATGGGGTTTGCTACATTTCCCCCTAGGGAATGTATATTTTTTAAGCGTTAGTCAGGTATTAATTGAATACCTCCTTGCTTTTGCTTTTGGTGGTTTTGCGGGCTTAATGTCTGAGCGTTTTTATCAGTCTGAAAATAAAGCTTGGCCTTTAATTTTAGCAACTTTCATTGGAACATTTGCACGTTTCTTCTGGCACTTTGTGGCTGGCTATATTTATTGGGGATCTTATGCACCTGAAGGGATGTCACCCTTAGTCTTCTCATTTATCATGAATGGAGCGAGTGCCTTATTAACATCTTTTGCTTCGGCAATCATTCTATTCCTAGTCTATCAAGCAGCCCCTCGTTTATTCGATCGTAAGCTATATAGATAATAAGTTTATATTTAAAGTAGTGAATATTTCTCCACTACTTTTTTTGTGCACATTTTTAAATTAAATTTAAACCAATCACAATAAAAAGTTAAATAAAAGCATTTATACCAACGTTTCAATTTATATTTTCACAATATCTTTTAATCTTCATTTAATGTGAAATATCAAAAAGTTATGTTATAATGCTCTTATGACTTGTGGCAGAAAGGTGGTGATTGGTTGTGATCGAATTATTTGATGTTGCTAAACATTACTATTTGAATAATAAACAAGTTAAAGCGGTTGATGGTATTTCCCTAACGATCCAAAATAAGGAAATTTTTGGTTTGGTAGGAGAAAGTGGTGCTGGAAAATCGACTCTTTTAAGGTTTATTAATCTTTTAGAAAAACCAGATAAAGGAAAGGTATTAATTGATGGACAAGATCTATTGCAACTCAGCAAGGAAGAACTGCGACTCCATCGTAAGTCTGTAGGTATGATTTTTCAGCATTTTAATTTATTGAATAATAAAACAGTTGGTGAAAATATCACCTTACCCCTTAAATTGTTTAAATATTCAAATGCCCTGTCTCTTGATTCTGTTCTTGATTTTGTTGGTCTAGCTGATAAAAAAGATCAATATCCTGGTCAGTTGTCGGGGGGGCAAAAACAAAGAGTTGGTATTGCAAGAGCGTTAATTACTAAACCAAAAATTTTGCTTTGTGATGAGCCGACCTCTGCTTTGGATGTCATGCGAACGAATGAAATTGTTCAAATATTAAAAGCAGCACATCAACAATTCGACATGACAATTATAGTGGTGACCCATGAATTGGGTTTTGTAAGGCAACTTTGCGACAGAGTGGCAATTATGGAAAAAGGTGGTTTAATAGATATAGTTGATAATTTGACCGACCGTGACCAAGAACTAGTAGGAAGTTATTATGATAAAGTGAAGGAGGTCCTAAGCTAAGATGTTGGAAGAAATAATAGTGCGCGTCATTGAATATTGGCCAAAATTATGGGAAAGTCTTCAAGAAACAAGTATTATGCTTTTTTTCTCCTCAGCAGCAGCTATTTTGTTAGGTCTTCCTTTAGGTACTCTTTTATTTTTGACTAGTCCGGGTCAGCGAATGGGTAAAGCAAGAAAGGATTATTTTTTGAATTCTAGCTTAAACCTATTTGTAAATATTGTTCGTTCTTTTCCTTTTTTGTTACTTGTTGTCGCAATGCAACCCCTTATTCGAATGGTTTATGGGCGAGCAACTGGCGATCCGATTGCAGCATCCTTTCCGATGATGTTGATTGCCATTGCCCTTTATGCTCGCTTCGTGGAACAGTCTTTGCATGACATTCCTAAAGGCGTGGTGGAATTAGCTGATTCCCTTGGAGCGAATACTTGGGAGTTAGTCACTCAATTTCTATTTGTTGAAGCACGGTCATCTTTAATTATTGGATTTACCACTGCTTTTGTATCCTTTCTATCTTATTCGACCATTATGGGGGTAGTTGGCGGCGGTGGGATAGGAGATTTTGCTATCCGATATGGTTACCAGAGGTATGAAACGGATATCATGTATTTTGCGATTATTCTAATCATAATCATTGTTCAAATTCTACAATGGTTAGGTTTAAAAATTGCGCGTAAGTTAGATAAGAGATAATAGGAGGAATTAGATGTTTAATAAAAATTTATTTAAGAGCTTTGTTACTTTTGCATCAGTGTCACTAGCTTTAAGCGGTCTACTATCCGTTTCGGCACAAGAAGATAATGTATTAAAGATTGCTTCTCATATGCCACCGATGACTGATATCGTTGAAATTGCAGCGGATGTAATTGAAGAGCCTTACTCTATTGAATTAGTAGAGGTTTCTGATAATATTCAATACAATGAAGCAGTGTTTAATGATGAAGCTTTTGGAAGTTTTGCACAACACCTTCCATTTATGGAAATGTTCAATGAAGAGCGTGAAGCAGATTTAGTAGCCATTCAACCAGTATATAACGCTGTTGTTGGGTTCTATTCACCTGTTTATGAGTCAATGGAAGATATCGAAGAGGGCGCAGAAGTGGCTATTCCTTCAGATCCAACAAATGAGGCACGTGCATTATTCGTCCTTGAACAAAATGACTTAATTGAATTAGATGATGAAGCAGGTCTTTTCCCGACAGTAGATGACATTACTGAAAATCCTTATAACTTCGAGTTTACAAGTGTTGACTTATTAAACTTAACAGGTGCTTATGAGGATGGCGTTGAATTAGTTTTCAACTACCCAACTTATATTGCTTCAATTGATTTAAAACCTGAAGATGCTTTGTTCTTAGAAAAAGATGATGAAAACACTTTTGCTATTATTCTTTCAGTTCGTGAAGGAAATAAAGATAGTGAAGCAGCTAAGGCATTACAAAAAGCTTTCTCATCTCCTGAAGTACGTGAATTTGTCGATAAATTAGCGGAAGAAGGACACTTAGAACCAGCTTTTGATTCTAAAGACAATGAAGACGATGAAGACGATGAAGACGATCAGAATGAAGAAGCATCTGATGATCAAGATGATTCTTCAGAAGAAGCAGAATAATAGAAAAAGTAAAAGCTGGCTAATGGCCAGCTTCAGACTGAAGACAAAGTCCTCTAAATCACCAACCTATGGTGATTTAGAGGGCTTTTTGATATATAATAAAAAGAAAACGGGTGATTTCTATGATGTCCACTAATGCAGAAAGTA